>JBAWVR010000001.1:0-58842 GCA_037147155.1 bacterium
TCATTATCCTTCGCAACAAATCTACTCTATCGGTTATTTTGAAAGAAGAAATTATTTTGATATATCTGATTGGTATCTCTTCATCACCACCGTCAATATATTGACAGAGCTTAGAAAACATATCGTTCAACATTTTAAGGTAATTTTCCCCAGAGATAAACTTCATACAATACAAACCCTTTAGAGAAGTGTTTTTGTCTGGGCTTTCCATGGCTTCCATTATCAAAGCTACCTTTTCCGCTTCTGGCAGAGTTTTTATTTTTGTTTCTAGATAGTCAGGACTTTTTTCAATTAGTTTAGTGATAGCAGCATCTTGTTCTTTGTCTTTTTCATATCTTCTAAAAGATCTCTCGCTAACTGGTGCTGTACCAGAAATATCATACATACCGGAATGCTCTGGTTGTCTCATTACAGTATCAAGTCCTTGTTTTATTCCTTCCATTTTTATTTCGTTAAATTTAAAAACTTTTTATCTAGGCCATATATAATTCCTGCCCATACTCTCCATTACCCAAAAACTTGGCCTCGCCTTTGATTATCTTCTCATACGGTCGACAAGCAAAACATCCTTGCTCACCCTTGGGACATTGGAAAGCTTTTATTTTTCTAGCATCGGATACCTGCTTGGCTACCTTATAGACTTTATCAAAAGACTCTTTGATGTCTGGTAATTTCTTTTCAATAAATTCCCCTGATTCCAAATACCAATAGGCCGCGCCCGCCACTTTGCGTTTTTGTAATTTATCCAAAAGCAATTGGTAGATTGGCAACTGCAAAGAATCTCCGCTTTCTTCATGTTTACCAGTTTTAAAATCAATCACTTTGACCATATCAGTCTCTGGAATATATTCGAGCCAGTCAATCTTGCCACAGAGAATAATATTGTCATCTTCAGACAAGTAAAAATTTGGTGGCATATCATTGTGAGCATTGGGAATTTTAATCGCCTTGGAAGTGAGGAACTTCGGATCCTTCATCACATTTCCCAACATTTTTTTACCGCGTTCTTTCATCTCACATTCTTCTTCTGAAGTACAAAAACCGCCACGTTCACCTGTAATTTTAGCCCAAGCTTCATCATACTGTTTAAGCAATGGTTGCTTCATGCGATCCTCAGCTTTGTAATTAATCAAACCTTCCAAGACTTCGTGCACGGCGGTACCCAAAGACATGGCCGGCGACACCAAACTCACTTTCTTACCAGTCTTGGGATTTTTATAAATATTGTGCAAATAATAACATCGTGGGCATTTCAAAAAATCCCCCATTGATGAGTGTGATACCCAAACTGCTGTATATTTATCAATAGCCATTATTTATTTAAGTTCTTACGTCTGCGAATAAAATACCAAACTAAACCAATTACTAGCAAGACAATCACTAGGAGTCCAATCAAAGAATACAACAAGTACTTGCCGATTATACCAGCAAAGACACTAAAGAACGAAGTGCCGAAGAAACCCATTTTGAGTGATGGCAAAGCAAATAAGGTTTTTACTGCTTCTTTGAAAGGAAAAGCTTCAGTCTTGCCAGTGACTAGAACATACTTACCAACATTATCTTTGGCAGTGACCGTAATCAAATAATCTCCAGCCGGTAATTTTTTTTCTAAACTTGGTCCTTGATAATAATTGTCTCCAGCATAATCTTCGTAATATTTTTTCCAAGTAAATTTCTGACCGTTTAGTGACATCTTAATATCACTGTCTGGTGAATTTAATTTTATTACTTGAGCCGAAACTTCCTTGGCCGCCTCGGTATTGTCTGGAGTCAAAAGACTTAGATACAGATTCTGTTCGGCTGGTAGAGTAACTTTATAATATTCCGCCTTAGCCTCTTTAAACTGACCATAGAAAGCTTGGGAAATATCTGGAGTTTGAATAACAAAAGGAATATCTATGGTGCTAACTGCCTTATATACCAATCTTGGTTGATGAGCCGAAGCCACATTTACAAACATTAATGATAAAGCCAAAAAGCCCAAACTAAATAATATTTTGTTTTTCATAGCCCCTTAATTATAGCAAAAAACCTCAATTGACACACCCAACCTAATAGACTATGATTATAAGTACTGGAGATTGTGGTGCCTACCAAACACCATTCTGTCACAAGAACCCATTTTAGGGCTAATCTAGACTAATGAGAGTCCATCATCTGATGGAAAGCTAGGTGGAACCGCGGTTCGCCCGCCCTGGCAAAAATACAAGTTTTGTATTTTTGCCAGGGCGTTTTATTTTATTAAAATAATTTATTTTATGAACGAAGAACAATTACACAAAGCGCGACACTCTATCGCCCACCTCATGGCGGGGGCAATTCAAGAGCTTTATCCCGATGCCAAAAACACTATCGGTCCAGCGATTGATAATGGTTTTTATTATGACTACGATTTTGCTACCCCCATCTCCGACAAGGATCTAAACAAGATTGAAAACAAAATGCGTGAGCTTTCCAAGAAATGGGACACCTTTGAACAAAAGTTTGTTACCCCAGCCGAAGCCCGTGAAATGTTTAAGGACAATCCTTACAAACTAGAATTGATTGATGGTATTGAAAAAGATGGTCAGCAGGTTTCGATCTATACTTCTGGTAGTTTCTTCGACCTCTGCTCTGGACCCCATGTGGCCAACATGAAAGAAATTGATTTGGGCGGATTCAAACTTTTGAAACTCGCTGGTGCTTATTGGCGCGGTGATGAGAAGAATAAAATGCTTACTCGTATTTATGGTTTGGCTTTTGAAAATAAAGCAAAACTTGAAGAATATTTAACTCAACTCTCCGAGGCAGAAAAACGTGACCACCGCAAACTGGGTAAAGAAATGGGTCTGTTTATCTTCTCTGATTTGATTGGTCCTGGTCTACCAATTTACACTTTCAAGGGTAATGCCATCCGCAAAGAGATCATGAAGTATTCTAACGAACTTCAAAGTGCGATTGGTTTCCAAGAAGTTCATACACCAAACATGAATAAGGCCGAACTCTTCAAAGTATCTGGTCACTATGAAAAGTATAAGGAAGATATGATGAAAGTGGTTTCCAATTATTCTAAAGAAGAATACTTCTTGAAACCAATGAACTGTCCACAACACACACAGGTGTACGCCGCAGAAAAAAGAAGTTACCGCGACTTACCGATTCGCATTGCCGACTTTGCCAACCTCTATCGTGATGAAAGACCAGGTGAACTGAACGGTCTAACTCGCCTACGCTGTTTCTGTCAGGATGATGGTCACGCTTTCTGTCGTGAAGACCAAATTAAACAAGAATTTAATAACGTTTTGAGTGCCGTCAACAAAGCTTTGACTACTTACAAAATGAGCTATGTGGTTCGTCTCTCGCTCTGGGACTCAACCAAACCTGAAAAATATTTAGGTGACAAAGAAGTTTGGGAGAAAGCCCAAAAACTTTTGGAAGAAATTTTGATTGAGAGCAAAGTGGAATATGTAGTCGGTGTTGGCGAAGCGGCTATTTATGGACCAAAGATGGACTTTATTTCGACCGATGCTCTAGGACGCAAATGGCAGATTTCTACCATTCAACTAGACCTGATTATGCCGGTTCGCTTTGGTTTAACTTACACTGATAGTGACGGTAAAGAAAAAACTCCAATCATGATTCACCGTGCTCTTATCGGTTCACCGGAGAGATTTATGGGAATTCTAATTGAGCACTACGCCGGCAACTTCCCTGTTTGGCTCTCACCAATGCAGGTCAAAATTATTCCTGTTCGTGAAAATCACAATGAGTTTGCCAAGAAAATTTCTGATCAATTAAAATCACTTGATGTTCGGGTGGATTTTGATGACCGTGATGAAGGTATGGGTAAAAAAATCCGCGCCGGTAAAAACGAGCGCGTGCCATACATGATTGTTATTGGTGATAAAGAAATGGCAGAAAATATTCTCACTATTGAAAGCCGTGATACTGGTGCCCAAGAAAAGATGTCAACTGAACAGTTTGTAGAAAAAATTACCAAAGAAATCAAGTATCGAGTTTAGTAGATAAAAGTTTAGGCCAGTGAGGAAATTCCTCACTGGCCTTTTGGTTTTTTGATCTAAGCACTATGCTTTGACTGACTTTTCTTTTTTGACTTGTTTTTTGATTTTGCATCAGAACCGAAGAAGTCCAGATTAGCGTCTGGATCAGACAGAGCATCTTCAGCCACTTTTGGTGGCGGTAGCTCCATCCGATTAGTCATCACCTGAAGCCAACAGCAGCCAAAACCCTTTATATAATAACGACAGGTCTCGGCATACTTATCGCAGTTTTGCTTCAGCGAATATTGCCTGGTGATTATTCCTCTCTTGATTCTTTGATTATGTGGACTACACCGAGCAATTGGTATATCCATACTCACGATCAGTTTGCTACCTTCGCCAATATTGCGATGATCTACACCTTTATTGGCCCCAGCACAAGAAGAAAATCGCGAACCCATGAATTATCTCCTTACTCTATTTTTTACTTTTTGCTCTAGTACTTTCGACTGGATCATAGTTCGTACCATGAGCACAGCCAAAAGTTAAAATAAAGTGCGGACAGCCACCAACTTTTTCAGCCTCTACACAAGCCGTTTTATTCGGCAGATCTTTGTCGATCTTTGGCAGGATACTGATTTTTGGATTTATCGGACACGTGACTGTTCGCTTGGGCTGACCCATAAAACGGCGACTGGCGTCATTGCATCCAATATCAGTTGTGTCTGGACCGGAATTTATCTGTCTGTTTGAATAACGTGGCATATCACTTCCTTTCCTCTACGGTTTTGTTATCGAGAAAGACAACACCATCATCAGGGACTGCTCTCTTTTTAAGTTCCTTGTTAAAGAAAGCGCAACCATCGTCGGTAAAATACTCACAGTCGTTCTCCCGACCCCAGGCACAATCATCTTTCTTGATGATGTATTCCGCCTTGTTGTGTCTGGCGTAGACTCGACAAGGTTGGCCTTTGATACACCAAACTGTGGCACTGGATGGTCTAACTTGACCTGACATAAACACTCCTTCTGTTAAGATGTATAAGTTCAATTCTGATAACAGCATACCACGCAAAGTGGAAAAAGTAAATAGCACACCGTGAGGTGTGCTATTTACGTTTTTAAATCGTTGCTTTGGCCAAAATATTATGCGATATTTTGGTTTTTGCGGTCTTCTTGTTCACGACGATCGCGAGCGATAATCAAATAGAGCAAGAAGCCAAGTAGAATGATACCGACAATGAGAAGGAAGAGAATCAAACCACCAGTCCAACCGCTAAACAAAGCGGAAGCAGCCTGAGAGCTTGAAATATCTCCGATAGTTACATTACCACAAACCTTGGTATTAACTTGATCTCCTGATTTAACAGTAAGAACAGCAACTTTGTTGCCATCGTTGTAATATGACTTGGCAATATAATTTGTATCGCCAGTTAGACCATCAGAACCTTCCCAAGAATATGTATACTTACCTGTACCACCAAGAGCGTTGGACACCCAAACTACAGTATCGTTGGCAGCAGCAGCTCTAGTGTTTGGACTACAACTTACTACCAATTCAGTAGCCTTGGTCGTGGTCTTGGTTACGGTAACTACTGGAGGATAATCACCACCGGTAGTATCAACAGTACTATTTGTTACAGTAATCGGACGAGTCGAGATAGATACAGTGTTACCACAAGTTCTAGTTATACTCTGACCATTTGATCCAACTGAAACAGAAGCGGTCTTCAAACCAGCATTCCAATATGTTTTGGATACAACGGCTGTATTACCAACTAGACTATCATCTCCGTTCCAATAATAAGTATAGGAACCATTTCCACCAGAAGCCACAGCTGTCCAAGTTACTGTATTACCAGACAAACCTGAACCTATATTGGCAGTACAAGATACTGACAATGGGGAAACGTAATTGTAACCACTGCTGTAATAATTGTTATTATTGTAGTTACTTCCATAGGAATATGGATCGAAAGAATAGGTATAAGGATAGGTGTAGTTGTTGTTATTATAATTACTGTAATTGTTGTTGTAATTACTGTCATAAATACTAACACCATTATCACAGGTACGACTTACAGTTTGACCATTTGAGTAAACGGTCAAAGAAGCAGTTTTTAAACCAGTGTTCCAATAATTTTTAGTGATGGAAGATTGTGAACCCCACAAACCATCGGTACCACTCCAAGAATAAGTATAGGCACCATTACCACCAGAAACATTGGCTGACCAATAGATTGAGTCGCCATATCTAGCGGTCGTATTGTTTGGGTAACAACTTACAACAAGATTTGAATTATTATTGTTGTTATTATAATCATTTACGCTAACATTTGTATCACAAGTAATAGTTCTAACTTGAGAACCAGATGTAACTGTAACATTAGCAGACTTAGTACCACTATAACTATAAGTTTTCGAAATTATACTTCCACTACCAGACAAGCTATCCGAACCGTTCCAGGAATATGAATAACTACCTGTACCACCAGAAACACTGGCGATCCAGCTAACAGAACCACCTGTATTTACTGAGGTAGCATTTGCATAACAAGATCCAGAAATTGCTGTGGTTGTATCAATAGCAGAGTTAACTTGCACATGACTACCACAGACAATAGTCTTTGTAAGACTTCCAGAGGTTACTGTTACTTGAGCAGTCTTAACACCAGTGGTGTTGTATATTTTAAAAACTGACTGGCTATTTCCATACAAACTATCTGTACCTACCCAGGAATAAGAATAACTACCAGTACCACCATAAATGGAAGCGTACCAAGTAGCACTACCACCAACTGTCAAAGATCCTGCGTTGGTGTAACAAGTACCAGAAATTGGAGTAGTGGTCTGAGTAGCCGCTACAGGAGCTGGGTCATCATCACAATAGGCATGATCAATAGCACAACGAAAAGAATCGTCGGCATCAGACCAAAAGCTAGCAGAAGCTTTTTCAGTTGGAACAACCACCATAACGGTAGTCAAAACCAAAGTCAAAACCACAGCCGGCATCAGACTATTTATTTTTTTGATAAAATTTTGCATATTTTTTTTACGATTTAAAAACCCTCGCGTTTGGGAGCGATTATTCGCCATTAATATATTAAGATAGACCCAACTGAGGATTCTTTATTAATACTATCATGAATAGGGGTAAAAGTCAAGCCACACAAGCCGAAACCTGTCAAATCTCCCCAAAACCAAGGTCGGTCCTTGGTCTGACCTTATTTTAAGCCATATTTCTGAAAGTTGAGGGTTTTGAAGATAGTCATAAGCCCAGACTAATAAGCCCCCGAAACCAGAGGTTTCGGGGGCTTATTTACTTAATACTTAAATATCCAATCTCGCGTATTTAGCATTACTCTGAATGAAGTTCTTTCTCGATGGTACATCAGTACCCATGAGCATGTCGAAGATTTTGTCAGCATCAGCAGCGTCTTCAATATTCACTTGTTTCAAAAGTCTCTTAGCTGGATCCATGGTTGTCTCCCACAATTCTTCAGAGTTCATTTCTCCAAGACCTTTATAACGCTGAACATGAATTTTTTCTTTTCTCACTACCTTATCATCTTTCTTGCCTTTGGAAGTTTTTTCTTCTGCTCCGATAGTCAGCTGCTCTGGAACTTCAATCACTATCTCTTCCCCACTCTCCTCATCCATCGGAATATCATCACCAAACATTTTCTTCTTTTCTTCTTCGGTGTAGAAATACATAATCTCTTTACCACGTTTTACTTTGTATAGTGGTGGTTGAGCAATATAAATATATCCTCCTTCTACCAATGGTCTAAAGTAGCGATAGAATAAAGTCAGAAGCAAAGTACGAATGTGTGCACCGTCCACGTCGGCATCTGTTGCGATAATCACTTTGTAGTAACGCAATTTTTCCAAATCAAAACTATCACCAATACTAGTACCAAGTGCCACCACTAAGTTCTTGATTTGTTCAGAAGCCAACATCTTGTCCAAGCGAGCACGTTCAATGTTTAGAATCTTTCCACGCAAGGTAATATTGCCTGAGTGCGACGATCGCGACCCATCTTGGCTGTACCACCCGCAGAGTCTCCCTCCACAATGAACACTTCGGAATCAGAGGCATCTTTGGACTGACAGTCAGCGAGCTTGCCCGGCAGAGTCATACCTTCAAGCGCACCTTTACGCAAGACGGAGTCCTTCGCAGCTTTGGCAGCTTTGCGAGCGCGAAGTGCGAGATAGGCTTTGTTGATTATTCCACGAGCGTCATCCGGATTTTCTTCGAGGAACATCGCGAAGGCTTCACCAAAAATTGTGGCCACAGCTCCTTGAGCATCCATGGTTCCCAACTTGGATTTGGTCTGACCTTCAAATTGAATCTTGTCCGCACGCAGTTTTACTGAGACAACAGCGGTCAAACCTTCGAGTACATCTTCACCAGTCAGAGCTTCGTCACCGTCCTTGGCGAGATTATTATTCTTGGCATAGGTATTGAGAGTTCTCGTCAAAGCGGTCTTAAAACCAGTGATATGAGTACCGCCTTCTGGTGTGTGAATGTTGTTAGCAAAAGACATGACACGGGAAGAAATATCATCCACATACTGGAGAGAAATTTCTACATCCTCAATTCCTTCGGCTCCTTTCTGAACATAAAAAATATTTTTCTGAACTGGCTTTTGGAACTGATTGTAAAAACGTACTAGGGACAAGAGACCTCCTTCAAAATAGAAAGACTGTGATGGATTTTCCAAACCAAGATCAGCTAAATAGAAACAATCTGTATCATCAATCTTATCTTTATATTCACGAGCATCGATAGCAGTAATACGTAAACCTTTAACCAAATACGCCTGTTGGCGCATATGAGCTACAACGCGAGGCCAATCAAAATCAGTTCCCTCTTTAAAGATTTCCTTGTCAGGTTCAAAGATAGTAATAGTACCGTGAGCTTTGGAAGTACCAATCTTTTTGACGGCAGCTTTTTTCTTACCCTGAGAATATTCTTGATAGTAAATACCACCATCCTTGTGCACAACAACCTTCATATAAATAGACAAAGCGTTCACCACAGAGGCACCCACACCGTGAAGACCACCAGAAACAGCATATCCATCATCACTGAATTTACCACCAGCGTGGAGCACAGTCATAATGGTTTCCAACGCTGAAACTTTGGTTTGTTTATGAATATCTACAGGAATACCACGACCGTTGTCAGTAATACGTACACGATTGTTTGGCAAAAGCACCACCTCAATATGATTGGCATGACCGTTCATCGCCTCGTCGCGAGAGTTGTCGAAAATTTCTGTGATCAAATGTTGTAGACCATCAGGACCAGTAGTACCAATATACATGCCGGGACGGCGACGGACAGGTTCAAGACCTTCCAAAACGGTGATTTGATCAGCACCGTAACTCTTACCTTTCTTCTCTTCCTTGGCCATATTTTGTAATTAAAATTAAAACCCGCAACTGTTAATATGCATAAATTATACCAAAAAACGCTAGCAAAAGCCAACGTTTTAGTTACTTGCAAAAGTCAAAAAACCCTTACCAAATATAATTATTTTTGTAATCTCTCAGTGAAAATCGCAAATTTTCTCCAAGCAGCACGGAATTTATCCATCGGTACAAAAAACTGTCCTTTTTCGGTTATATTATCTTCCATTGGATCATTCACATAGAAACCGGTTATTTTATCATTTTCTTCCTCGAAACCGATCACCAACACTAAATGTAGCTTATCCGGGATGCTGAATTTTTTCCACACAGACACGATCACAGGTTCTCCGTGTATGATAGAGCTTTGAATTTTACCCAAAGCAAAATCAATCAGGTCTTTTTCGACTGGATTAATTTTGTCTATTTTATTTACTATATCCTTCTCTACTGCTCGGAATTCCTGACGATACGAGCTAAGACCATGGTTGCGCAGCAGCATCACGACAGCGTCATGAGACCAGCCATATTCCGTAGTAAAACTATTTTTGATTAATAATCCTTCTTCAAGTAAATCATTAACAGAAAATATTTTATCAAGTGAAAAATCCAAAACCATCTTAACACAAGCCAAAGCACAGACACGCTCCTGCCAATCTGTTTTTATTTCAGGAGAGAATTGGGAATAAAATGGTACTTCTAATTTCATATTTTTATCTTACCTGCCAACCTTTAGCAGTTACTTCGGCATTAATAGCAGACATGATAACGTCAATCTCCTCTCCGGAAAGTGTCCTCTCATATGATTGAAAAACTAATCGATAGGCGTAAGAGGTTTTACTGGTACCGTCTGGAAATTTCTTAACGAAGACATCAAACAAATTTGAACGTACCAACAAGTCACCTGACTTGGCTTTAATAATTTCTAGGAGTGCCGCATCTGTTACCCCCTCAGGCACAAAGACCGCAATGTCTCGAGAGACAAAAGGATACTGAGAGATTTTATGGAAGCGTGTGGTGGCTGGAGCAATCATCATGTCTGGCACAAAATTTTCTGGCTCAGGCATTTTTTCCACAATCTGATTAAAATCAAATTCCACCACTCCATCAGCGCGAGTGATCGGATTTAAAACGAAACCTAGTTTTTCTACCACTGTTGCCAAGGCAGCATCCAAAACATCTTTTTCTTTTTTCAAGCCCTTAACGCCGATAGGATTACCCACACCAAGACAGAGACGAATTGACTCACCATTAGCATTAAATACATGACCTATTTCAAATACTTTTATTTGAGACATACCGATAAGATCAGTATAGCGGGCATTGAATTCCAGCGATTTTGTAACAGAAGTTGCCAAATCTGTACGCAAAAAAGGTAGCTCCTTATTGAGTGGGTTGGCCACTTCAATTGCTCCTTGAGCCGAGAAGGCATAGGTATAAATTTCTGAAAAACCAAGCATGCTCAAAACTTTTCTGAGTTCGGTTGCGTAGTAATAAGACTTATCAGGCATCGCCCGTTTATCAGCCACCTTAACTTCCTTACCACCAATTTTCTCATAACCATTAACCATGGCAATATCTTCAATCAAATCTTCTTTGATACGTAGATCCAAACGGTCGACTGGGATAGTCACCACCCAACGTTCAGTGTTGTCTGTTACACGACCGCAACCAATAATATTAGTGAACTGCTCGCTGGTAGAAAGTTTTTCAATTACCACTCCATTCTTGTAACGAGTAGCCTGAACCACTTCATCATTACCGAGGTATAGTCCGACATGATCAATACCGCCTGATACTTTAGTGCCCGGCATAAATTCAATACTCTCTGTGTGTATCTTACCTTCTCCGCTATTAGCAAAAATCAAATCGCCAGCTTTTAAATCTTTAACTTCAACTCTATCAGTCGCCACGTACTGATCTATAGACATTCGTGGCAACAAAACGCCACCCTGAGCATAGAGGTAAGCCACGAGACCAGAACAATCAAATTCTTTTGGCGCATTATAAGTCACACTAGCACCCACTCGATAAGTAGCACCAACCAGAGTCGGAGCAACCATCAACACTTCGTCAATAGGCTTAACAACTTTATATTCAAAGCCAAGATCAGAAAAAATATTTTCAATCTCTGGAGTAGTAAGACTAAGACCGAGCAAACGATTAATCTCGCCCAAGCTAACACCTACTTTATACTGATTGGCACGTCGTGGATAGTTATCCACAACTTCACCTACCTTTGTGTCTGATGTGCCAGCGATTTCCACAATAATTGAAGTTAACAAATCCATTGCTTCACCAGCCAATTCTGGTGAATAGTCATTTTCGTAGCGCTTGGAAGCGTCGGTCTGAATCTTGATATTAGCTGAAGTTCGGCGAATAAGTGTCGGATTAAAGTTGGCTGATTCCAATACCAAATCAACAGTATTTTCATCAATTTCCGCCTCAGTACCTCCTTTAATACCAGCAATAGCTAAAGGACGATCCTCGTTGGTAATCAAAAGGATGGATGGATCTAGTTCGACAAATTTCTTATCAAGAGTGGTAATAGATGTCTCGGCTTTGGCGCGCTTTACTTCAATCAAAATTTTGTCGTCACGTTTGACTAGTTTACTGGCATCAAAAGCATGCATCGGCTGTCCGATTTCTAGCATAACAAAGTTAGTGGCATCAACAACATTACTGATTGAGCGCTGACCAAAAGCCTCAAGATAGTTTTTCAACCATTCTGGTGATGGTCCAATTTTAATTTTCTCTATTACACGTCCAGCATAACGACGACAATCTTTTTCATCTTCAATCTCAATCGCTAACTTATTATTAGTTTCAGAAATAACATAAGACTTTAGCTCACGAGAATAAGTGGCTGGTTTTTGCTTAATTACAGCTCCAACCAATCTTGCTACGCCACGGTGACAGAGAGCACTGTGGGCCAAGTTCGGTGTAACTTTCACATCCAAGATTTCATCATCACCAACAGGATTCACTGATTCCACTTCCAAAAAGCTCATCATCAATTTATTGGCGACGACTTTTGACTCTGGCAATTTACCAGCAAAGAAATTATTTAACCATTTATATGAAATATTCATGAGTTTATATTTTAGTTTCTGAATCAGTTTCAAATTGGTTGACTAGACGAAGGTCACCAGAGTACAAGAGACGAATATCATCAATGCCATATTTATACATCGCCAATCTTTCAATTGAACCACCAAAGGCAAAACCAGTAAATTCTTTTGGATTAATACCGCCGTTCTGCAAAACTTTTGGATGGATCATTCCCGCCCCCATCACCTCTACCCAGCCACCCCCCTTACAGACAGGACATCCTACCTCGCCGTGATTACATTTAAAACACGAGATATCAATTTCTGTGCCTGGCTCAACGAAAGGAAAATAGCTCGGACGAAAGCGCACTTCAACATCCTTACCAAAAAACTTATCGAAAAAATAATTGAGCACAGACTTCAAATCTCCCATAGTGACATTCTTGTCCACCATCATACCTTCGAATTGATAGAACTGAGTTTCGTGAGTAGCATCAGTGGCTTCTTGACGAAAAACCTTACCAGGACAGACCATCTTAAAAGGTGGCTTGTTGGTCTCCATGAAATGCGCTTGAATGGCACTAGTTTGAGTTCGGAGTAACATCTTGTGTTCTCCTTTTTCATCGGTTTCGGTACGCTCCAACCAAAAAGTATCCTGCATATCTCGAGCTGGATGATCCTTGGGCACATTCAAAACATCAAAGTTATAATACTCTGTCTCCATCTCTGGTCCATCCACCTTAACAAAGCCCAATTCGCCAAAAATAGCGTTGACGCGATAGATGACGTCAGTGACTGGGTGAATTGTGCCTTTTTCTTTCATGGGTCAATTATAGCGGAAACCGTGGAAAATTCAATCTATTTTAGTTTTAGGATCAACGTATGCTAGATTTCCAAATACCCTATTTTTACTCCGTCTTTAATATAGATATTATCATTATAAATAATGAAATTCGCTTTATCTGTTCCGGTATAAATTTTCTGCAATATTTTACTATTATTATGACAAATTTCCACAGCGTAAATATCTTTGCCAACCAAGACGACTACAACGTCAGTGCGACCAGGTAAAAAATCCAACTTTTTTATAGTACCAGGCAGAGAAGCTACAACACTTTCGGTACGGCAGACATGATTTTCACAAAACATCAAAGGTTCCTGTCCTTTTTCTCCCAACCATCTGACCATTATGTCTCTTCCGTCACTCCAAATAGCCGACTTTCTTTTAATGACTAAATTAATGAGACTAAAATTAATTGTTGAGGAAGAAAAATCCTTAGAATAATCAACAGACAAAGGCTTGGAAAAAACTTGGGACACTTTAGTATATTCAGTATTAACTTTTTTTTCTTTTGTACCAACAATATATTGCGGCACTTCAGTAAAAGGAATAACTATTGGTAAAGAGAACACCGATGACTCTGTTACTAAATTCGGCTCCACTTTTATAATCTTGTTCCAATTATTATACCCCTCTTTCTTAACAGATAAATCATATGAGGTGTTTGGTTTTAAACCTTTAACAAAAAAATCTCGTTGAATAAAGTTGGTAGTTTTCTTAAGTTGACCATCAAGATATACTTCGGAGCCATTGGGAAAATCAAATAAATAAATGCCACCGGTTTTACGAAAGTTAAACCAGCCGTCAGGCATATCTCCAATAGCATAAGAAACTATAAAAGGCGTAATAATAATAAACACTAAAATAAATGCCATTAAACGTATTAGACGAAACGTGCGATTCTTTTTTTGTTCTTCTTTCATAAATTATTTGTTTAGACCGGCGCGATGTTTTGGCGTCACCCAAAAACCCATATACTTTCCAAACATGAGACGAGTCTGCGCATCCAAAGCCGGAATGGAACCGAAGACAATGACTGTAAATGGTACCAAAACCCACTGAAAGACCATGAACATTTTGGTAAAACGATTCTTGTGATCAGCTGGCTTTGGTGGCAAAAAACTCATAGAAACAAGGACTGCCAAGAAAAGACCAAGCATAGAGAAGATAGCCATATCACGAATAATGACAGGTAAATTATAAGAGATGACAGTATAACTAAAAGCAGAGCCGCCCAAAATGATTGGCAACCAGCCCGAGACAAAGATTATAAGGGAGTTCGTTGACCAAGACCACAAACCTTCAAACACCACGGAGGTCAAATAAAATTTGCGCCAAAATGGAATTTTCTTGTTCTTGATAAAACCGAAAACTATGTATGGGAAATTTTCAGCACCCCAAGCCCAACGGCGCTGTTGCTTATAAACATTCACAGCTGTCTGCCACAAAGTCGGAGCCAGGTTACCATCCATTGATACGGGATAATAAATAGGTGTTGTTCGATAGTCACCATCAAAAGCCAAAAGAGAGTTCCAGAAAATTCTCGAGTCTTCGGACACAATATTTTTTTGCCAAAAGCCAGCGTCATAAATGGTTTTAAAACAAACTGAGTGAGAGGAAAAAGTGGCCAATTTTTCTGGCCTCTCCTGTTGCATCATTTGCCAAAAACTACCAGAGCTGGCGACTACGCGAGAGATAGCTGGAGACTCCCAAATATTATTATTAAAAACCGGCACCGGTTGGAATGATGTTCGGTATGGATGCTCGGAAATTAAAAAGTTCCAAGTTAAACACAAAAAATACCCAGGGTAAACAATTGTATCTATATCAAAAGCTGAAACCAAGACATCTTCATAGGCAATCCCGTTTTTATCCAAAACATCAATTCTGGTTTTTTCGATAGCATAAGCAATATTTGATCCCTTGCCCGGCATCTCATCTGGTTGCCCGGCTGGGTGAATAGTGTAAACAAAGTGACCAAATTTTTTAGCGTATTTTTCTACCACCTCTTCGGCCATCTTTTTAGTATCATCCTTAGCTCTCTCCTCTCCTGCCAAAACCACAATTATTTTCTTGTGGTTCCAATCGGAATTGATTAGTGAGTCCAGACTCTTTTCAATAATTTCTCTATCTTCATTATAAAAAGGCAAAATTACCATCTGATGAATATGTGTATATTTGAATCTTGACAATCTTTCTCTCCAGTCGGTTTCCAGATTAATTTGAATTTTTTTCCAACTTGCACGCAAATAAAGTGAGAAATAAATGGTCTTCAAAAACCAGTAGAAATCAAAGGCGATAATACCGATAGCGCAATAGAAAGGAATAAAATACGACAAAACAGCGAGCAAGATCAGTGTTAGCCAAGAAACTGCTCCAGGTAAAATTTCGAGACAACGATAAAGTTTGTACTCGCTTCCCTCGAGGTCAGTGGCTCTACCAACTCGATAATATTTAGTTTTTTTATAGTCGCTTTCCATGTTTATCAGATGAAAAAACCGGTTTATACCGGAATTGTCGTTTGGTGTCTAATATCAAGATATTAACACAAAAAAGTGTTTTTGAACAGGGAAAAAGACGGGTTTTTGCGACCCGCCCGAACGTTCGTTCGGAACGGGGGGTGCAAAAACCCGTCTTGTTAATCATCCAACAAATCGATATCCTTTTGGAACTGAGTCGCTCGGTCAGCCACCTGATGGCCATATCCATAAGTACTATACATATATGTACTGAGGCGACTGTTTTTGAGTGCTAAACCTCCATAATATTTTGCTGCTCCGCAAGACCACAAATCCCAAGTCTTGGTAAAGCTAGTACGGCAGACTCCAACAGCATCTTTAAGATATAAACCCGTGGCGACGAAAGCGTCGAGATTTACAAACGGTGAGGCTGAGCTCTTGCCAAGTAGATTGGCCACTCTCTGTTTGAAACCACTCAAAGTACCAACATTCCACCAAGTATTTGGCATAAACTGAGCTGGTCCCATAGCACCACCATATTGTCCATCCTGATAAATCGGACAAGAAACTGGAGTGGTGTCTGGATTCATACCCAACTCACTCATAATAGCCAAGAAGGAAGCCTTCTGAGAATTGGACATGACTGTGCCATTGGTATTGCTGGCGCTTTGATTATAAAAACACTTACCTATATTTTTTCCAATCTCTCCATTAATACCAGATTCTTGGGTTAGGATAGCGAGTACAAAAGCCGTGCTAACACCGAGTTGACTTTCATATGGTTGAATGAGCTTAACAGCCTCACCAAATTTCATTTCCTGTCCACCAACAGTCTTAAAGATACGATTGTTAATCGCCAATTTGATTTTTTCTCTTTCCGCAATCATCTTCTTATAAGCATCTTCTTGACCCTTGGTAAATTTTAACAGAGTTTGTTGTTCTAGTTTATAGTTTTCTGTTTTACGCTTTTCAGCTTCCTGTTCAAATTTTAACTTCTCCTGAGCACTTTGTTTGTTTTCAAGGTCTTTTTTCTGTTGCTCTGAGTCCACTTTTACTCCTTGGATTTCCAAAGACAAGTCCCTGATTTTGGAATTTACTGCAATCTGCTGATCGATCTTTCCCCAAAAAGTCGAAAAGTTCTCTCCAGAAAAAATCATCTCTGGCAAAGAGACATTTTCTACATCCTGACTATCTCTCATCAACTCTCCAATAGTGGAACGTAGACTAACAATCTTGTCGGATAGTTTACCAATATATACCACCTTATCATTGATATTGGTTCCCAATTGTTTTATCTGAATATTACGCGCTTTTATATCTAAATCAGCTTTTTTAATTTTACTATTCAAACTACTAATGGCGCTTTCTAAAATGGTTGATTGTTTTTGAGTGGAAGTCAGGGTTTTCTTCTGGTCGGCAATTTCTTTCTCACAATCATTCAAAACCTGCTGTAATTGGTCACGGCTCATACCATCGGTATTATCAGTACAGACTGCCATGGCTGGTTTTGTTCCCAAACAAAAAACCGCCAAGAGGCCGGCCAATATTATGAGACTTTTGGTACCCTTCATACCCCTCTATTTTACTATACTTTGGTCAGATATCAAAACAAAAAGGCCGTTCGCTCCGCGAACGGCCTTTTTGTTTAAAATATTTAGATTACCCGGTTGTGAGTTTTGGCATCGTTTTTAAAATTGCGTACCGGTACTGTTTTGATTATCCAATTAGCAAAACAGACCCTAGCTTAATACTAGAGTCTGTTCTGTTAAAAACAATTTTAATGCCAAAATCTACAACGGGGTTATTTCTTCTCAGGAGCAGCTTCACCTTCAGCACCCTCCTTAGCTTCCTTACCCTTCTTTTCTACCTCAATGTTAGCAACATCGACAGGAGCAGCTACTTCTACTTCTTCCTTAACTTCAGAAACAGCAGCCACAACTTCTTCTGGTTTAACAGTTAGAGTAACTCCTTCTGGCAAGACGAGATCCTTGGCCAAAATCTGGCTATCCAAAGTGGTCAAACCTGAAATATCAACTTTAATTTCCTTTGGCAAATCCTTTGGCAAAGCTTCGATATCAATTTCATGCATAACCTTGATAAGCACAGCACCCAAGTCACGGACAGCTGGGGCAATACCAAAGAAGTCGAGTGGAACGGAAATTTCCAACTTCTTACCTTTTTCAATAGCGTAGAAGTCAACGTGAGTATAGACATCAGAAACAGCATCCTGTTCGACAGCCTGAATCAAAACTTCAACATCAATACCTTCACCTACCAAGTTAATAATGGAGGTTTCGCCAGCTTCGCGGAAACACTTTTTAAAATCGCTTAAAGTAATAGAGATTGGGGTAGAAGCTTCCTTCTTACCGTAGAAAACAGCTGGGATTTTGCCATTAGCACGCAAAAAAGCAGCGGTGTCTTTGTCGTTTCTCTTCTCAACAGTTAATT
Organism: bacterium; assembly: GCA_037147155.1. Lineage (GTDB taxonomy): Bacteria > Patescibacteriota > Minisyncoccia > Phycocordibacterales > GWA1-40-21 > JBAWVR01. Next base: position 18,194 of record JBAWVR010000001.1, read on the forward strand.
TTATCATTACGCCATTATATACATTTTTTAGCTTTTGTCCAGTCATTTTTGACCATATTCGGCTCTTCTTACATTCAGACCAATAGCACCTCCCCAGAGGGGCTATTTGGACTCAAATTTGACTTGATTATACTGCTGTGGGAGGTTTCTTCGGTTAGTTACAGACGGTTAGCTTTTGGCCTAAACTAAGAGTAAACCCTGTATACATAAAAAGATTTCCGGTACCGATCCACCTGTGGATAACTTTCCTAACCAAGGTCGGTCCTTGGTTAACCCTTGTAAAATAAGGCCAAACCAAGGACCGACCTTGGTTTAGCCTATTCGTTACTGTCTTCGTGACCAGACTTTGTCTTAATCTAGATAGGTAAGGCGTCTGACGACGTGCTGGTTTCTTCAATAATATTTTTTGTCGTTGTTGCTGTATCATCAGCAGTCATCTCGGTGGTACTGGCGTTGGTTTTCTCTTGTTCAGTCAAAGACTCAGAAGTTGGTTCTAAAGGGATCTTTGTGATTAACTCTTTAGTATTGTAATCTGCATACCACGGGTCAAATTCCACTCCATTAGAGACTAAGTCTCCTTTCCCTTCTGAGTTTAGGACCTCGTGTTTTGGTCCAGACGGATCACCCCACCAATTACTTTTAAAGTTCATGGGATATTTAAGTTCGTCTTGACCTTGTTCATCTTGTAACCAATCAAGATCATCAGTGAGACCTGGACTCAAACCTTTTGACACCGCTAAAGTGTTGTTCCAAAAGAGACTGTCAGCGATAGTAGTGGTTGACTCTAAATTGTAGTATGAAAATACTCCAATTTTATTGTCGTGAATATTTAGTCTTTGACCAAGAACTTCACCGCCGCGCGTTGAGGTTACAGCCGAGTAATTAATATTTTGAAATTCTGAATCGTAAATTTCCGAATTGCCATTATCACTAACAAAAACCGCATTATTTCCGTTTAAAAATTTGGTATTTCTTATGTCTGCATGCGAATAGTCATAAATATCTACTGCCGAGCCAAAGTCGGAACTGAAACCATCAAAAAAAGAATTATCGATCGAAAGCCTTGAGTCACCATAGACACTTATACAAGAAAACAAACAAAAATTATTTTTGACTTCAAGACCGTCAATCTTTGCCTCGCTGTTTTTATATACGCTCAAGATTGACTCCAAACTATTTAATTCACTATTAATATGAATATTCTCAAAATCGACTGAACTATTATTTTCAAAATGTGCCAATCCCCCATTTAAATTTATTCCTGTTAAATTAGAAATCTTCGCATTTGAATTACTAAAATTTATGAGGTTACTTTGAAAATTACCACTATCTGAATACTCAATATTATTAAATGTCAGGTCTTTAACACCATCTCCCAAGATCCCTTTCTTAGTGTTTTGGATTTTTAAATTATTAAAACTAGAACCAGAAGCACTACCGTATAAATTTATACCCTTAAACAAGACTCCTTCTGTCCAAGAAGTGATTACGGCTGGATTACCTTCATTGCCCCGGATATTGGTTTTACCAAATAAATACGCACTCGTTCCTGATCGAAGCTTAATAACTGTACCTGGTCCTGCTTTTAGTGAACCATTTTCTGCCACATATAAATCGGATTGGGTCATGTAGGTTAAATTATCCTTCAATATCACTTCGCCAGTTATATCTTGCCCTTTATTTATTAAATAACTATAACCATTTCTCTGTCCCGGTGTACCATAAATATCACCATCTTCTCTATCAAGCCCATTTTTAATATCATAATCATAATATGAGTAACCAGACCAATCTGAAGATAAGTCACTCGTGACAATTTCGGAATCATAACGTTCGAGTGATTCTCCAACTTGTCCCAAATTGCACCAATTTTCACAATAAGGCACATAATCAATCACCTTTTCTAAGCCGTCTTTTGAATAAACTAAATACAAATCTTCTCCAGACATGCTTAGCCAACCATTCCACTCTTGCCAGTCATGGCTAGTCAAATCTTTGATCGGTTCAGTTGATGAAGCACTCTTCTTTTCCAATACGAAATAATCGTTTGGTTTAATTGTTCCCTGAATTGGTATAACTAAAGTTGAGCTAGAGTTTACAACTTTAAAGTTGTCTAGGACAATAGTGTAATCAGTATTATTTTTAAGTTCTATCCACTGATCATCTATTGAGGCGATGGTTCCACTCCAGTTTATTTCATTAATAGCTATAGGTAGTGTTTTGTGTAAAAGTTTTCTGCTTACTGGCAGAGAACTAGTGCCAGTAAAGGCAACAGAAGAAACAGAGAAGTTATACTCTTGATTGTCAGCTAAAGAAATAATTGTACTAGTGGCGGTTGTAGTGGAAACAACTCCGTTCAGATTGAGAGCAAAATAGGCAATATCAGTGGAAGTAGACTGCCAATAAATTGTGGTTGTAGTTGATAACAGAAGACAACCATCAATGGCAATACTCTGAGAACACGGATCGTCAATCAAAGAAATATCTGGTTTAATTATTTCTGAATCTTGAGTAGTGGTACTCGAAGTATCAGCTCCAATATTAATATATATGTTTGTTCCACTCGAACCAATATAAATATTTGGTTCTGCACCTGACACAAAATTTTTGTTTTGTTCCACAAATGAACCCACACCATTTCTTTGTAAAGTTTCGGTTTGATTGCTTACCGCCTTTTTGAAGGCTTCGATAAAAGCTAGCACTTCGCTCTGAGAAAAAGTTACCTCTTGGTTTTCTGTGTTCGAAATATTTTTTTGAGCCGTTTTGTCAACAGCTAATTCAACCACAGGGTTTATTTGCGTATTATTTTCCATTTTTGAACCGCTATAAAAAACACTAGCAAGTGCTCTATCGGCTACACTTGAGATTGATGATTCAACCGAAGCTGTAGTGTAATACATTGCCGGCACCACTAGATATACATTGTGACCCAACCAAGTTCCAGCTAGTTTAGCATTGTCATAAATTGATTCAGTATTAGTAATGATATTTGAGACTGCATCCTGTGTCCCATATTTAATATCAGCAAATAGATGACCAAATAAATTTGAATCTTTATATGTCTCAGCTCTTTTGTCTTGTTCCAGTTTTTGAGCTAATTCTGCTTGTTTTTGCTTTTCTAAAAAAATAGCCCTCGCTTGTTCAGCTTGGGTTAAAAACAAATCAATAACATTTACACCGGCCAAGACGGCTTGTTTGGCGAGACGATCAAAATAGTCGGAGAGTACGGCCGGGTTTTTTGATTCGGGGTCGAGCAAATAGTAATTTAATACTGAATTACTTCCATTAAGCTCTTTTTTTAATAGTAATTTATGGTCATCATTAAAAAAGTCATCTCTTCCATACAAAAATTCTTTATCTTCATATGTAATCTCTGGTTTAGAAAATACTTTTTTATCTAATGTATGATTACTAAAGTAATTAGCATTGGAGTAGATGGCCAGGCTTGTTAGATAATCAGAAAAATTATCAAACTTCCAAGTATTAAAAAAGTTTAAATTCGAAAATTTATTTATTACCTCAGCTGAAGAATAATTATTTTCCACCCAGTTTTCAAATACCGAACCACCAAACATGGGCAAGTGGGTATCATTGCGAGTATGATCAGGCACCGTCATATCTTCCAAGAGATGCAGCAGGTGTCCAAGGCTAAGCATAGCTAAATCCTTCTTACCTTCTGAATAGTATTCAATGGCTTTGGGCCAGGAATAAAGATTGTCTGCATAACTACCGTTAGACCAAGCGATGGATGAAGAATAATGATTCCAGCCGATATTATGAATGGGATCATAAAAGTGATTGGACATTCTCGGCACCTTGTCTTCATCAATCGAACCTTGAATAATTTGTTTTTTATCAGTCTCGGTCAATTTGACTGAGAAATTCTTATTATATATTTCCGCTGTTACGCCGGCCAAACCAGGGTGCGTAACCGTGTCTGAATAAGCCCAAAGTATTTTGGGTAAACACAGTAAAGCAAAAATTAGTATTAGATTTTTAATTGGAGATCTTCCAAACATTGGTATATTTATTTATATCAAAAACCATTGTTGAGGTTACTTTTGTTCCAGCAGGTCTTATCCATTCTCTTTTTTCTGTTCCAAGATAACCAACTGTCTTTTCATCTTTTAGTGTTACGTACTCATAATTTAAAACACAGTGGCTTACAGAAGAACAAGACATTTTACCTTTTGACTGTTTCTCAATAAGTGTTTTAACACTTTGATCCAACGAACCTTCTAACGATATTATTTTTTTATAATTTGAAACTTCTTTGTTTTGATTCTCCACCACGCAATACTTACTCGCCAACCCTATATCCCCCTTCTTTAACGCTTCAATATACATCTGTAATGTTGCCTCTGGTGTCTTACCACCAAAAGTATCCGCTTTTTTTAAAGCTTCTATCCTATCAGCTTCAGCCTGATATGGAGCCATGGTTCTCTCATACTTCCACCACTCCAAAGCATTTCTGTATTCCTCGTATTTGCCATTAGTAAATATTCCGACGACAATTACTACACCTAAGAAAACTACACCGGTAAAAAAAACGTATTTCAAAACTTTTTTTAATATTGGATTCATATTTTTATATTATTAATTTGAGTAAAATAAACCAACAAAACCTTTCCAGGCTCGGCCGGGCAACGAGACAACACCAGACCAAAATCCTTTCTTTTTAAAGTCGCCTGCGTTTTTTCCTTGTGTAGTTGTGGACACTAAAGTCGGTTTTCCTTCTCTAGACAAAACTGGAGAATAAACAACTGACGCTATATTGTAATTATCATTCTTTACTAAACCATTTTTATTAATAATCTCACCAGCTTCACTTTCTAATTGACTACGATTGGCCTCCACCAAACGGCTAATGTCTTCTATGGTTGGAGTGGAATTATTATTAATTGTAACACTATTAGTTATTTTAACATCTGGACTTACTGCCAAAATATTCTTGCGCTCAATTGATGATCTAATCTTATTCGATGGATCAGACAGCATCAAAGCACTTCCATTGTTAATTTTTATTTCCTCGACTGGTAAGACCAGATTTTGTTTTGGCCCAATAATTGTATCTATTGGAAAAGTAAATTTATTTGCTTTATCATCAGTTATAGACCAGTCTCCAAGATTCACTTCGTATTGACCTTTATTACTCAAAGTTACTGACTCCTCGCTGTTTTCCAAAATTACCACCTCTGGTTTCAATATTTTAACAGTGATTCTAGTTACGGCTTTTTGACCAGCGATCTCTGCATTTAAAATCAGATTGTAATCTCCAGGAAATTTATATGTATGATTCACTTTTTCTCCCTCGAAAGATGTTCCGTCACCAAAGGTCCAAATATATTTTCTATATCCAGACAAATTTTGATTATTAATCTTAGCTTCAAAAGATATTGGCGTGCCCGTGTAGGATAAACGATCTCGTCCAGCCGAAACAGCGAGGACATTGGCAGTGTTAAAATCACTCAAATCTTCTTCACTGGAGTGTACGGAAATGTATCTAGTTACGGTTCTAGTAATAATCGTTGGGGTGGTGGTAGAGGTCTGATTTGTGGTCGTGCTGGTCGCTGTACTGGTAGCGACACCAGTGTCCGTTGTGGTTCCAGTACCGTTTGTAGTATTGCTTGCCGCTGTGCCAATTATTATATTTTGCATCGCTTGCCAAGATACAGTCTGCCCAGCCAAAGTTGTAGCATTGATTTTGGCGTTCAAAGCAAAGGTGCCTGTGGATAAGTCCTTGTAATAAAAATTCCTACCAGTCCAACCCTTATTAACTGTTAGAGAAGTAACAGGCTCCCAGGTCGTATTACTAGATGAGAACTCACCAGTTGGTGATATTGATGTTAATTCTAACTTGGTGCCAGAAGTATTAAAAGAGATTGGATTACCAGAGGCATCCTGAGCCTGAACATTAATAATTTTAGAAATTTCTCCCGGTGCAACTGTCTGTGCTTCGGTAGTAAATGCAATCTGTGTAATAGCTGAGGTGTCAGAAGTGGTCACGGCTAGGACTAAGCCTGGAGAAACCAACAAAAAAGCGCCGGTTACAGCCGCCGCTTTAATGAGTAAATCGGTTTTGTTTGCAGAAATTGAGCGCAAAAAATCCACTGCTTTTAACACTGGTTTAAACCCTGAAAAATAAGGAGAATTCATAGTAAAGTACAATAAATTAATGATTAATTAAAAATATTATACCAACTTATCCACACCCCCTCAATCCCTCCTCATTTAACCACCTGTGGATAACTTTCCTAACCAAGGTCGGTCCTTGGTTTGGCCTTATTTTACAAGGGTTAACCAAGGACCGACCTTGGTCTGGGAAGGTTATGTAAAATATGAGAAGAAAAGATGAGGGGCAATATATTATATGTATAAAATGTGAGGGAGAAATATATTATATGTAGAAAAAGTGAGAGTAAAATATGTCTATCTGGGAAAAATTGGCATAACAAAACCCCCACCCTTGCGGGTGGGGGTTTTGCACTAAGCCCTAAGAGCTATAAGTATTTTCGCCGAAGCGAAAATGATTATTGCTGGAAGGAGATAGCTTCAGCGTTGATAGGCATAGAGATTGAAGGATCAACTGATGAAACATCAGATGTACCATCATTCCATGTCAAAGCGCTCAAACCAATCTGGTAAGTACGAACTGAACCTGAAGTCAAATCAAGATCAGTTGCTGAACCCAAGTTTGATTTAATAACCAAACCACGAGTTGTACTCTTAGTAACAGTAAAGTTAGGTGACAAGGTAATAGAAGTAGCAGTTGTACCAACTAGGGTACCAGTACCAATACTTGTATTTAGATCGTCAGCAGCATATACAGTTACAGCAACAGATGAGCTTGCGCTAGCACCTGCCTTAATCATAGAACCAGTGTTACGAACGCTGATTGTTTTGATAGAAGCATCGTTACCAACGTCAGCTGAGAAGTTGAAAGCAGCGGTCTTTAGAGCGTCGCCTACAACCATCGAAGCGTTAGAAGCTGGGAAGTTAGCTACAGCACGCAAGTTGGTGCGGTAGACAGTGAAGGTAGCGTTTGAACGAACAAGGTCTGTATCGTTAGCAGCAGCCATTGAAGCAGCACCCTGAGCAGAAACACCTGACAAACCAACAGTGATGGTAACAGCAGAAACTGCGCCTCCATCAATATTGTTAATATCAGCAACTACATCCATAGTAACATAACCATCCTTCGGAACAACCAATTCGTTGCCTGAAAGCTGGAATGTTGCTGTCTGAACTCCTGAAGCTACAGCGCCAAATGAAGGCTTCTGAGCGATAACAGTCTGACCATTCATCAAACGGATATTAGTCAATTCAGAACCGGTTGAAGAAGTAGTAGTAGCAGTCAAACCAACAGTGATAACCTTGATAGGCTCATTGTTAGAAGCGGTCAATTTGAATGAACCAACTTTAACATTGCTGAGACCCATAGATACGAACTGTGAGTTAACTGGAGTTGAAGCAATAGAAGTAGTCAAAGTACCGTTTCCAGCAACAGTAACAAGCTGTCCACCAACGTTAGTTGAAGGAGTCAAGTTAGTGCTAGTGTCAGCACCCTGAGCAGAAACACCAGTCAATGATACTACGCGAGTAGCAGAAATTGTCTGGCCTGAAATAACATCAGCATATACATCAACTACAACTGAAGCACCCTTTGCAATAGCAACCAAAGGTGAAGCAGTGAAGGTGTAAGCAGTAGCATTTGCTAGAACAGTCTGAGCAGTACCAATAGTTTGGTTACCGATCATAAGTCTCATGTTCTGGTAAACAGAAGAGATTCCAGCACCAGTTGTAACTGTCAAGCTGATAAGGTTTGCACCTTCAGCAGGTCCAGCAACAACAGAGAAGGAACCAACTTTAACGTTAGCAGTACCAGTTACAGTTGTAACAGCACCCTGAGCGTTGTTCAAAGAAGCAACCAATGGTGAAGAAGCCAAACTCAATGGGTTGCCAACATAACTGTTGAAGTTAATAGCAACCAATGAAGTATAACCTTGTGCAACACCAGAAGTGATCTGAGCAGTCAAAGCAGTACCAGCACCCTTAACATCTGCTTTCACAGAGAAGGTACGAGTAGTGTTTGCAGGAATAACATAATTTAGGTTTTCAACAACCACTGACTGGGAAGTATTTGTATCTCCAGCTGAGCGGATGATGTTACCGATTTGTACTCCCTGATCATCAACCAATTTCAAGTTATCCCAAACAGCAGTTTCAACAGCTGATGAGTAACTCAACTGGTAGGTGATACCTGACAAACGAACAGCTTCTCCGTTAGCCTTGAAGTCAAAGCTAGCCAAGGTCTGATTGTTTGCACCAGAAGCAATGTAATTTGAAGGTGAAGTGGTGTTTTTGTTGATTACCAAGGTTCCGTAGTTGATTCCAACTACTGAAGCCTGAACTGGGAATCCACCAGTAGCAGAAATTGCAGCACCAACATTGTATGTCATGTCAGTTGAAACAATGTCATAGCTTCTCTGTACAGTGAAGCGCATGTTGCGGTTTACACCACCAACTACGTCAACATAAAGAGTAAGGTTAACAGTGTTTCCAGCGGTGATCTGAAGTGGGTTGTTTGAAAGATCAAATACAACAGTACCATCAGAATTCAAGTTCGGAACAGTGTTTCCGATCTGTACACCACCGTTCATCAAACGAATGTTTGACAAATCAGAAGCAGCATTGATAGTACCGGTCTCAGTCAATTTGATTGACTTGATAGACACAGCGCTATTGCTTGACTGCATTGAGAACTGACCAGCCAAGAAGTTGGTCTGACCTGCGTTAACAGTACCGCCAGTAGCGACATTGGTAACAAGCAAGGTAGCCAAAGCTGGGTTAGCAACAGTACCTGCAGTTGAAGCATAACCTGCAATTGGGAAAGCACCACCAACTACTGCATTAGATGTAATGTCAGCAGCGGCAGCGATACCAAATGAGAAGCTATGAGTTGAGGTATTGCTGTTTAGGTCAGCAGCGATAGTAATAGTCTTGGTAGTTCCAGCCTTAACGGTGAACAAACCATTAGCCATTGAAAACATAGCCTTACCGTTTGCCAAACCAATGTTTGTAGCAAGAACAGTAGAACCATCCATCAAGTAGACATTATTAATATCGTTATCACTTGAGAAACCTCCACGAGTAACTTTCAAAGCAGTAACTACCAAGTCGGTAGCACCAGCGGTGAAGTTAATCTTTGTGAAAGGAACTTGTGAAGCACCTTCTGGGATAGTAATAGGGGTTGGGGTATCCATAGCAGTAGATACGGTTGCGCTTCCAGTAACTGGAATAACAACAGCACCTGTACCAGGGATAGTAGTAGTAACAGAACCACCCATTTTGTTCAAAGCAGCCATGGTCATAGGACCGACGTAGCCGGTAGCCTTAATACCATTGTCTGATTGGAACTTAACTACAGCAGCCTTGGTGATAGCACCAAAGTAACCAGTAGCAGGGGTGATACCCAAAGCCTGCTGCAAAGCAGTAACTTGAGCACCCTTAGCACCTACTCCCATTTCAGATGTAAATTTATAACCTGAAGTAGCAGTGGTGGTGACGGTAGTACCGCCAACAGCAGCACGAGCAGCAGCAGCTTTTTCAGGAGCAATAACGCCAGTAGCGATCAAAAGATCGATCAACTGAGACATATTCATGCTCTGAGCTGAAACAGTCGCAACCATAGTGAAAGCCATTGTCAAACCGACAACGACAGCCACGATTTTTGTAAACTTTTTATTCATAATTGTGATTAATGATAATAAGCACACTCATTCCCTTTTAACTTAAATTAAACTAATAAAATAGGTTCGGGAAAAAGATAGCTCTTAAACTTAAACAATCTGTGTTGTACTCGAAGTACGTAGAGAATTGATTTCGACGAAAAATCAAAGCTCACACTGATCCGCGTCAACTAAAGGACATCTGATAAAGGACAGTAATATAAATACCCTGCCCGGAACTTTAGTCGATACTCGCAACGGCTGACGAAAATCTTTTACCTGTTTTAGAGTAAAAAATTCTCCGGAAGGTCTTTCTCTTTTTCAAGAAAAAAACGTCTCCACCGACGCTGTAATCACTTGCCTTGACAATCTCATATTTTTATTGGCTGTCAAAGTTTTTCTCTTTCAGCAAGCCACGGCAGTGACCATCACAAAATGTGATAAGCCCAGGTGACGCTAAGTCCCACAGGCTGATCCAAAATTGGATAAGCCACGGTGGTGAACCAAAAAGAAAAACCGACGACCAATAAATTCGACACAAGTTCATCAAGGAAGTTGACGAAATAAAGGATATGCAATCGTAACAACCATATAGGGATAAGGAAAAGGAAACCCAATAGAATTGGGATTTTTTGAATTTTGTCTCTCCTCTCGGAGAAACATTGTTATCAAGAAGAATTCTTCACGAAATCTTCTTAAGCAGTATTAAGTTGTCAAAGATGCAATCGTTAAACCGGGGTCTGTGGTGCAGAAGAAGTAGTGCTGTGACACGTATAAACGTGGTCTATCACTACCTTGGGATAATTATACCTTTTTGGGGGTTAACCCGCAAAAGTTTTCCCTGTGGATAACTTGAAAACCTGCCTTTACAGGACGGGTTAGCTCAAATTTATCACCCCTGTATTGTCTCAAAAAAACGGCCAAAAGTCAATAGCCAGGGGTATTTCATTCACTTCAAACAAAGTTTAGTTTCAACTCGCCAAATAGGGCCAGAATAAGCCATAAAAGACAAGACCGGCCAGGTCTTAGACCCTGGCCGGCCATAATCTGTCTTTTAGGCCTTCCCCACCCTCCCCTAGGGTCAAAAGGACAGTTTTAGACTAGGCGAGGGAGTAGCGACTCCAGCGTCTCTCCCCTTCCTTTTTTAATACCCCTTTTCCAACCATCGCCAGGAGCTCTCTCTGGATAGTCTTTTCACTACAATCAGTGATGACATTAGCAAAGTCCTTAATAGTTAGATTACTGTCCTTCTTCAACATATCGAGGATAGCTTGAGATCGATTTATGCCAGGGATTTTAGGACTTGGGATAGCCTGGGGAATTGGTCTAGCTACTTGACCAGAACTTGAGTGAACCACATCTTTTTTCACTGTTGTTGGTTTAAAGGACACACTCTTGGTTGGAGAGAATTGACTCTGTCCTTTAGACTCTCTATGCAATATATTCTGACTAGCTACGGAAGCAGTGGCGGAGTTTTTGATTGGAGAAATATTCTCAGGTAAATCAAAAAAGTTTTCTGGCAAAGTTAGTTCACCTGAGATAAGTGACATGTCCTCATTCTTTTCAATGATGCGGAGTAAAGCATCAAACTCTGAACGAATAAGGCGACAGTTCATCTCTGAGACCAAACCAGAGATCTTGGCAAACTCCAAAATGGAAGAAATTTCTATAAGACCAGAAACAAAACTTTTGACTGCATTGGTTTCACCTGTAGTCTCGCGAGCTGAGAAAGATAAGCTGTTCGACAAGAGGTCCAGAGCTTCATCTCGGAGATGCCACTTGATTGGTTCTTTGTCCAAGAATAAATTGGTCAGCATGTAGATAACAGTGACTAGGCGTTCTGTCTTTTTGTAGACATACAAGTGATAGCTGTCCTTTTTGAAATATTCACTCAAGGACAAGTCTGAAAAGTCGCCTTGTATATTCATCTTATTATCTTTCTCCATTTTATTAAATGATTAATGTCTTATAAAAACTTTGACTAATAATTTTGGTTGTCCGAGACGACTAAAAACTACCTCAAGGACAGTTTTAACTGGTTGAGATTCTTGTCTTTTATTTTGTTTCTTTTGTCCTTTTGGACAGAAGTCTCGAGTAACAACTTTTGTGTCTATTATATATCGGACAAAAGAACTTTGTAAAGCCCTGTCTAGTCTTTTAGCTACAATCGGACACAAAAAACACTTACGGGTCAAATGCGATATTGTGAGTTTGTGTCCTGTCTTGTTGTATTTTCTTCGTCCTGGATTCCCGCCTGCGCGGGAATGACAGAGGAGAAAAATCTCTTTCATTATTGCCTTTAATTATGGTAAAATTAGGACAAATACCAGAGACTGACATGACTGATTTTCTTATTAGAAACACCACCTAAAATTAAACCTAATGGCGATTGAAAAAACCAAAGAGAAGATTAAAGTTTTAAATAAACTACCCAAAGAAAAAGAGAAAGACGTGAAGTCGAAAGATAAAAAAAGTGATAAAGAAAAAACTATGGCTAGACCTAAAAAAAATGAAGAGACAAGTGGCGGATTAAGACAAGCAATCAGTGAACTTCGTGACGAGACCAAGCAAGGTATTCTAGCTGTCATCTTTTTTGTTATCTCCCTACTCTGTATCTTGGCTGCTGTCGGAATGGCTGGACCAGTCGGGGCAAAAGTATTCTCTTGGTTATGGTTTCTGTTTGGTGTCGGCTATTATCTCGTGCCAATTATTTTCTTTTTCCTCGGTATCACTTTTTTCAAAGCAGAAAAGAAAAATTTTAATTATCTAAAAACTACCGGCGCTTTACTCTTCTTTCTCTCTGGTCTCTCCATCATTGAACTCTCGAGCCCATCTCAGGGAGGTTTCGTTGGTCATTGGATCTCACTACCATTACTCAAACTTTTTGATTTCTGGGCGAGCTACATTATTTTGGTGACCGTCATGGTTATCTCCTCACTAGTTGTCTTTGAAACCAAACTCACTCTCGATACCCTATTCTTCTGGCGCGCCCCTCGTGATGAAAACGAAGATGAGGAAACTGAAGAAGAGGATGAGGAAGTAGAAGTGGAAGTAGAAGATGAAGAAGAAACCGAAGAGGAAGCTCCGGAAGAAAAACCGGAAGAAGACGACAAAAAGAAAAAAGGTGGACTCAAAGAAATCTTGGGTCTCGGTGTTGATGAAGAAGTCGCTGATATCGCTCCAGCCAAACCTTATACCAACAAGATCTATGTTCCACCTCCTCTCTCTCTACTTGAACGTGATAAAGGCAAACCAGGTGTCGGTGACATCAAGGCCAACGCCAACATCATCAAACGCACTTTGATGAACTTTGGCATTGATGTGGAAATGGATGAAATCTCCATCGGACCATCTATCACCCGCTATGCCTTGAAACCAGCCGAAGGTGTCAAGCTCTCCCGTATCGTCGCTCTTCAAAACGACCTATCCCTCGCTCTAGCTGCTCACCCGATTCGTATTGAAGCTCCTATCCCGGGCAAGTCACTGGTTGGTATCGAAATCCCGAACACTGCCAAGACCACTGTCGGTATGGCTACCCTACTTTCCAATGAAGAGTATCAGACTTCTGACAAACCACTTCTCCTCGCCTTGGGTAAAGGTATCTCTGGTCGCTCCCACTTCTCCAACTTGGCCAAGATGCCTCACTGTCTCATTGCCGGTACCACTGGTTCTGGTAAATCTGTGACCATTCACACCATCATCAACTCCCTCCTCTTCCGCAACTCCCCAGAGACTCTCAAATTCATCATGATTGACCCAAAGCGTGTGGAGCTCACTTTGTATAACAAAATCCCCCACCTCCTCACTCCAGTTATCACCGACGCCAAGAAAACCATTCTCGCTCTCAAGTGGGCGGCCAAGGAAATGGATCGCCGTTACGATATTCTCGAGGCTGAAGCCTGCAAAGACATCGATTCCTATCACAAGAATATTCTTGGACCAGAAATGCGCAAGATTGAGGAACTTCAGGCAAAAGGTAATTACGACCCACAAAAGAATCGCCTGCCGGAGACCATGCCTTACATTATTATTGTTATCGACGAGTTGGCCGATATTATGATGACCTACCCACGTGAGCTCGAATCCGGTATCGTTCGTCTTGCCCAAATGTCTCGTGCGGTTGGTATTCACTTGATCATCTCTACCCAACGACCATCTGTGAACGTTATCACCGGTCTTATCAAAGCCAACATCCCTTCTCGTATTGCTCTCCAGGTGGCTTCTCAGATTGACTCCCGTACCATTTTGGATCAAGCCGGAGCCGAAAAACTCCTCGGTGCTGGTGATATGCTCTACCTCGGTGGTGAAATGTCCAAACCAATTCGTGTCCAGTCTGCCTATATTTCTGAAAGCGAAGTAAAGTCAGTGGTCAAATATTTGGTGGACATCTATCGTGATGAAATACCGGCCGGCATTGATATTTCCACCGCCGCGACCGATGCTAATACTATTTTTAGCGCCGACCTTGAAGAAAGTGAACTCGGTGATGAGGATGATATGTACGAAGCGGCTCGTGATGAAGTGATCAAATGTGGTAAGGCTTCTACTTCATATCTTCAACGCAAACTTCGCCTCGGCTATGCTCGAGCTGCCCGTATTATGGATATGCTCGAAGAACGTGGTGTGATCGGCCCAGCCGATGGCGCCAAATCTCGTGAAGTACTCGGTGGCGGCGGCCCAGCGGCCAAGACTGAACTAGAGGGACTTGAAACAACAGAAGAAGAAACGACTGAGGATGATGAAAATATCGATGACACCAGTGATACCGAAGAAGCTGAAGAAGAATACAGTAGCACTAACCGCCTAGGCTAATAAACAAATGGAGAGAGAAAGGACAAAAAGACGATTAATGTGGTTTGGAATATTTCTCTCTATTTTTGTCATTGGTGGCTACTCCATCTTCCAAGCTCAAAAATTAATCCAAGGACCGCAAATCGCTATTCACTCCCCACCTGATGGTTCAGTCTCTGATGTTTCCCTCATTGAAATAACTGGTCAAACAAAAAACCTAACTCGCTTTCAAATGAATGACCGCGATATTTACAAAGACGAGGAGGGCAAGTTTAAAGAAAAGTTCTTACTATCTTATGGTTACAACATCATCCGATTGGATGGTTGGGACAAGTTTGATAGGCAGACGGAAAAGACTTTAGAAATAATTTATAGATAATTAAAAACATATGGCAAAATTTGGAAAAAAAGAAAAGAAAGAAGCCAAGACTTTGGGAGTTTCTAAAGTTGAGGATACCCTACGTGATATTCGCGCCAAGTTTGGTGACGAGTCCATCATGATGCTCGGCGAGAAGCCTCGCGTCAACGTGGATGCAATTCCAACCGGCTCAATCGGTCTCGATGCTGCTCTCGGTGTGGGCGGACTACCGCGCGGACGTATTATTGAAATCTTTGGACCAGAATCATCTGGTAAGACTACCCTATCTCTACATGTCATTGCCGAAGCGCAAAAGCTCGGTGGTATCTGTGCGTTTATCGATGCTGAACATGCGATGGATCCTGAATACACCAAGCGTCTCGGAGTAAAAATTGACCAGCTCCTCATCTCTCAGCCAGACACAGGTGAACAAGCATTGGAGATTGTGGAAAGTCTCGTACGTTCCGGCAAAATGGACGTGATTGTTATCGACTCCGTGGCTGCCCTAACACCAAAAGATGAAATTGAAGGCGATATGGGAGCTCAACATGTGGGCAAGCAAGCTCGTCTCATGTCTCAAGCTTTGCGTAAGCTCACCGCTATTGTAGCTCGTTCCAAGACTATCGTGATTTTCATCAACCAGATTCGCATGCAGATTGGTGTGATGTTTGGTAACCCAGAAACTACCCCAGGAGGAAAAGCTTTGAAGTTTTACACTTCTGTTCGCTTGGATATTCGCCGTATTGCTCAAATTAAGAAAGGTGAAGAAATCATGGGAGGTCGCGTCCGTGTGAAGGTGGTCAAGAACAAAGTCGCTGCTCCATTCCGTCAAACTGAATTTGATTTGATGTACAACGAAGGTATTTCTCGTGAAGGTGAAATGATTGCTCTCGGGGAAAAGTACGGCATTTTGAAAAAATCTGGTGTGTCATATTCTTGGGGTGAAGAAAAACTTGGCCGTGGTTATGACGCGACTCGTACTTATTTGAAGGAGAACAAAGACTTGGCAGACAAAATCATGAAAGAGATTAAAGAAGCTATCGCTAAGGGCGCTGACCAAATCTCTCCAGCTGCTAGACCGACTGAAGATGATGATGCGCCACCAGAAGAATAAGACAGTATAAGCAAAACAAAAAATGCAAACTCAAGTTAATACAGGTTATTTTCCATCTGGCGTAGCTGCGCGTTTCGGTTTTGGTCTAGACATAGCCACAAGTGTAGCCGAGGTTTTGATTACTTATTGGTTAATATATTTTATCTGCCTGTACGTAATCAAGCTCGCTTACAGACTCAAAAAGAATACGACTCCTCCCAAATATAGAAACTTACTAACTTCTGTAATTACTTATTTACTGTTTCCTATTGGCTTTGTCGGCTTAAGTAACTATGTGTTCGGACAGGACGCTGTTGAGACAATGTTTTCGATGGTATATCTATTCCCTATATATTTGATATTTTTTGGTTTTTCAATTTATCACGCAATTAAAAAAGACAAACAATCGTAATGATGACGCTTATAAAATATGTTCTTTGGATCGCGATAGTTGGGTTTGGGGTCTATGTCATGAATACACCCAAGCTGAACTTTTCCTTTACCCTCTCCCTAGGGGTTCTAATCATAATTCTGGGAGTTTTGGGCTTGATTCGACATTTGATGGCTCACGATCAGTTTTAAAATAAAGCAAACCTCTACTGTTTGTCATTCCCGGCTTGACCGGGAATCCAGACCTTAAGTTACTATCACCTCCTCAACCTGGATTCCCGCCTGCGCGGGAATGACAGAAAAATGAGCTTGTCCGGTTAGTGATTTTTACCTTCACTGTCTTTTGACCAGCCAGACCATTATATACTGCTCAATCTGTAAATAAATATCGAGAAGACGAGGATGTCTCTTGGCAGAAACTGGTCAAAGGTAAAAATCTACTACGGGGTGGACTTTTCCCAATTATTTGGGTAGAATCACTGAGTTAATACTAATTTGTAAAAATCTATGGCAATGCTTGAATACAACGAAGCTGTCGAAAGAAAATACATCATTGTGGACGGTGAACCGTACGAAGTCCTCCACTCTCATGTTTTTCGTAAACAACAGCGCAAACCAGTTAATGCTACCAAGTTGAAGAACTTGATCACTGGTAAAATGGCTGAACATTCTTTCCACCAAGCGGAAAAGATTGAAGAAGCCAATATTTCCACTCGTACTGCAAAGTATATGTACTCTAATCGCGGTGAATTTTGGTTCTGTGAACCAAATGACCCATCAAAGCGTTTTCAAATTTCTGAAACCATTCTTGGACCTCAATCAAAGTTTTTGAAGCCAAACTCTATCATGGATGTCTTGGTCTTCCACAGTGATGAGGATGAAGAAGATGAAGATGGTAAAATCATTGGGGCCAAGGTACCTATCAAGATGACTTTGATCATCAAAGAAGCTGCTCCAGCTGTTAAAGGAGATACTGTTACTGGTGGTTCAAAACAGGTTGTTTTGGAGACTGGTGCAATACTAAACGTTCCAATGTTTATCAATCAAGGTGATGCTATTATTGTAAACACCGAGACTGGTCAGTATGTGGAAAGAGCTACAAAGGCCTAACCCCGTTGTAGACTTTGGCATTAAAATTGTTTTTAACCAAACAGGCTCTAGTATTAAACCAGGGTCTGTTTTGCTAATTAGATAATCAAACAATACCTGAACGCAATTTTAAAAACGATGCCAAAGCTCACAACCGGGTAAATTTAAAACAAAAAAGAGCGGCACCCATCGGGTGCCGCTCTTTTTATTTGTTTTAACGTGATACGAATGGCAACAAAGCCATGTAACGAGCGCGCTTGATAGCCTCTGAAAGTTCGCGTTGTGATTTAGCACAAACACCGCTTTTCTTACTACCAGTCATACGAGCGTGTGGATTCAAAAATTTCTTCAAAACTTCTAAATCTTTGTAGTCAATGTGTTTAACATTGTTCTGAGTGAAATAACACTGTTTCATAATTTATTTTTTTATTCTATTAGAAAGGAATATCCTCTGGATTAATCTCTTCGGCTGGATACTCAATGGTGTCCATGGTATCAGCCTTGGATGGTGCAGCGTGAGCTGATTCCCCTGCCTCCTTGTTGTAAGCAGATGGAGCACCAGTGCTTGGACCTGTAGTTGGACCGAACTGGAAGTTATCTACGATAATTTCAGTGCGATACTTCTTGACCCCAGCCTGATCATCCCAGCTACGAGTCTGGATTCTACCTTCAATAAATACTCCACGGCCTTTTTTCAAATACTGAGCGATTGTTTCAGCTTGTTTGCCGAAAGCTACGATATTGTGAAATTCAGTGCTTTCTTTCTTGGCACCATTCGCATCTTTCCAGGTGCGGTTGGTAGCCATACTAAAAGAAACAACTTTGTTACCGGTCGGCAAAGCTTTGAGCTCTGGATCACGGGTCAAGTTACCGAACAAGAAGACTTTATTGAGATACATAGAACTTTTTGTTAGTTTATAATTAATTATTCTTTAATCAATTCATCAACTGCTTTGTTGATTTCTTCTTCAGAAGCTGGCTTGTCAGTCTTTTCCTCTTTACGAGTATATTTCTTCTTTGCACCTTCTTCTGCAGCTACTAATTTTGCTCCGTACATAGTGTTCTCGCGAACAGTCTTGATCAAAAGGTAACGTAGAACGCTTTCCATTTCATCCAGACCTTTCTTGATAGCAGCCAAGTCAGAAGTTTCAGCTTCAAACTTAACCCAACCAAAATATGCTTTGTCATACTTACGGCGTAGACCACCGATTTGTTTGACGATAGTGTAGGCCAAATCAGTCAACTTTGGACTCTCCTCAGCGATGATTTCTGCTCCGGTCAAAAGCTTCTTTAAAGCCTCAACTTGAGCTGGCACACCTTCTTCAGCGATTGAAGATACAAGGTGGTATCCTACTTCGTAAACCTGCTTCTTTTCTTTTTTTTCCATTTAGAAAATATT
Source organism: bacterium (assembly GCA_037147155.1). Classification (GTDB taxonomy): domain Bacteria; phylum Patescibacteriota; class Minisyncoccia; order Phycocordibacterales; family GWA1-40-21; genus JBAWVR01. The sequence continues at coordinate 37,042 of JBAWVR010000001.1, forward strand.
ATTTTTTATAAAATGTGGATCTAATCCACGGCCTATTTACTAGGGAATACAAACTTCAAAGCTTGATTCTAACTAAAACACTGGATTGTTGGAGATAGGCGTCTGCCACCCCAATAATTCCCTTATCAAAAAGAGACTGGTCCAAATGTAAAAGCTAAAGTAAGACTAACACAAAAGCTCAGATATCGCAATATAGCTTGGGTTTTAGAGATTTAGTCCAAAAACTCGCTTGGAAGTCTCCAAAATCTGGTGTTTAACCCAGAGAATATCCTCACCTCGAATCTCGGCAATCTTCTCCACTATTTTGTGAACATAAGCTGGTTCATTGCGTTGACCACGATATGGCACCGGAGCGACAAACGGAGCATCGGTTTCCGCCATAATCATATTCAAAGGCATTTTCTTAATCACCTCGTCATAATTACGGGCAAAAGTAATCACACCCGTAAAGGAGATAGTAAAACCAATATCAATAAATTTCTGGGCAATTTCTGGAGTTCCAGCAAAGAAATGCATGTTCCCTCTCACTCCTTTATCCTTCAACATGTTGTAAGCATCTTCATAAGCCTGCCCAGTCGGATAATTAGGATTTTTGTTGGCGTCACGGATATGCAACATGAGTGGCTTATTGTATTTTTTGGCCAACTCGATTTGTTGAAGAAAAATGTCTTTCTGTTTTTTAATTTGTTCTTCTGGGTTATCACCAAGTCTAAAATAATCTAATCCGCACTCCCCGACTGCCACTACCTTGGGCATTTGAACTAGCTCTTCATATTTTTTGATATCAAAAATTTCCTCATGGTTTTCATCAGGGTGATATCCGATACAGGCAAAAATATCTGGATTATTTTGCGCGAGCTCTACTACTTCGCACGAGGATTGGTAGTCTGCCCCCACGGCAATAGTCGCGGTATTGTTGGCCCGCATATTGATTAAGACACCCAAACGATCGGGGCCATAATCTTCAAATGATAGATGGGAGTGAATGTCGATGTATTCGGTCATATTAATCCTTTCTCTGAAAGAGTGGTGTAGTGAGTGCCTTACCTTCTCGCACGGCGGTCAAAACTTTTTCGGCAGTCTCCGGCAACAGTGGCTTTAACAGTCTACCAATTTTGACCAATTCCACGAGCAAATTTTTTACATCGGTCTCCGCTGCCGCTTTATCAACTTTGATTTTCTTGAAAGGTTGTTCGCGCTGAATATAGGCATCGGAATCTTTAATCAAAGTCCAGATATAGTCCATCGCGGTATTTAATTTGTAAGCATTAAAAGCTTCAACATATTCTTTTGGTAATTCATCATTCAAGATTCCTTCTATTTCACTATTAGGTAATAACACAGAATATGACTCGGCCATTTTCAAAACACGGCTAGTGAGATTGCCGATACCATTGGCCAAGTTAGCATTAAAAGTCACCTTCATGGTCTCCGGAGCAAAAGAAGTATCTTCAAACGGATGAGCTTCTCGTAACACGAAATAGCGCAAAGCTTCAGTGCCATATTCACTGATAATATCCAAAGGGTTCACCACATTACCCAATGATTTGCTCATTTTGACTCCACCAGCACCGGTAATAAAGCCATTGATGATAATCTGCTCAGAGTTTGGTAGACCGGCAGCCATGAGCATAGCTTGCCACATCGCGGATTGCTGACGGAGATTATCCTTGCCACAATACTGCACGACTGGCCACCATTTATTAAATTTCTCCATATCACTCGGCCAACCTACTGCTGAGATATAGTTAACCAAAGCGTCAAACCAAACATACATGACTTGATCTGTATCACCTGGCACTTCTATTCCCCAAGGCATCTTGGTCTTCAAACGAGAGATACTAAAATCAGATAAACCGCGAGAGACGAAAGATTTGATTTCATTGAGACGTGTAGCTGGGACAACAAAATCTGGTCTATCAGAATAGAGCTGCAACAATTTTTCTTGAAAAGCAGAGAATTTGAAAAAATAGTTTTCCTCATCAATGAGTTCCAATTCCCTGTTTGGATGATCCGGACAGCGACCATTCACTAACTCACTATCGGTTTTTTCCAATTCACAACCGACGCAATACTTAGCGGAATATTTTTTCTTGTAAATAAAACCATTTTTATCACAAAGTTGCCAAAAAGCTTGGGCGGAAGCAATGTGCCCCAGGTCGGTAGTACGAATAAAGTTGATTCCTTCCATCATCCCCAACTTTGGTAATAACATCTTGAAACGATTGGCGTAGTCATCGACATAGTCTTGAGTATCTACTCCAGACTCTTTGGCCTTATTAAATATTTTAATACCATGTTCATCTGTACCAGTATTAAAGAACACCTCAAAACCTTGAAGCTGTTTGTAGCGAGCGATAGCATCGGCTCTAACAAATTCTAGAGCATGCCCGAGATGCGCTTCCGAATTTACATAAGGTAGCGTTGTGGTTATATAAAAGTTTTTCTTCTGCATTTTAGTGTGATTATTGTAGTGATTCCGCAATCAGTTTCTTGGCCTTGTTCTTGTAAGCTTGGATATCATCCATGTATTCAACAATCATGGTTACAACCGGAACAGCAATAATAAGACCAATGAAACCAGCCAATTGCCAACCCATAATCATGGAGATAATGACGAGGATAGCCGGCACTCCAACAATCTTACGGACAACCAAAGGATAAATCAAGTGGTTCTCAAACTGCTGAATAATGACGTACATACCAGTAACCAAAAGAGCCAAACCCATTCCACCGTCAACGAAGGCAAAGGAAATGCTTGGGATAGCTGAAAGAATTGGACCAAAGACTGGAATAATTTCAAACAAACCGGCCACAAAAGCCAAGAGCAGGGCATTCTTTACACCCAGGACCATGAGGCCCAGATAGACCAAGATGGCCACCATGGCGGCCAAGACTAACTGCCCCTGCATCCACAGACCAATTTTTTTACTGGAACGGCGCCAGAGGTCAAGAATATATTCTTCGTTTTTAAGTGGTGTAACCAATCGTAAAAAGTTTTCCAATCCATCTTCCTGAGCAGCCAAGTAAAATGACAAAACAAAAATTAAGATGATGCTAGAAATGCCACCAAAAACAATACTCAGAGTATCAAAAAGACTGCCTGACAAAACATCAGCTAAACCTTTGAAACTATTGGCAAAATCTTTTATAGCTGAGCCACTAGCAAAAAACTTTTCTCGAATCGAGGCTGACAATGGTGGATTATCTCCAGCAGAAGTGTCATTATCAGTAGCCAAACCACTGACTACTACTCCATTTTCCAAAGCTGATTTTGTTTGATTCAAACCGGAACTAAAATTACTAACGATTTTTTGAGAGTCTGACAGAGTATTACTCAAGTTAGTAAATTTTGTGTTGTTTAAATATTCTGGAATAGTGGAAAGAAAGGATGAAGTTTCATTGAGTAGTGTTGGAACGAAGAAATAGAAGAAACCCAGAAACAAAGAAATAATCACGGCATAAACACCAATGGCAGATGGGATGCGTGGCAAACGCAAACGCATCAAAAAAAGAATGAATGGTTCAACAGCCGAAGCCAAAATAATGGAGGCGAGAATGATTAAAGCTAAATCTTTTAAATAAAAAAGGCCAATAAGGGCAATGATTACTAAAATAGCTCGAAATATAGTTCCAGTTGTAATATGAACTGTAAACGTTTTGTTTGATAAATCTTCTTTCATGTTCTTATAATATCACGGTTTTGAGGTTTATAAAAGAACCCGGTTGTGAGTTTTCAACTTGAAAAATTTTTATAGACCAAGTCTAAATAATCTTTAATACGCCGTTTGAGCATTCTAGAGCCTTGTGAGGTCTTGAGATGTTCTTCTCGCCTAATTGCGTCCTGTTCAGATAGACAAGCTTCGTAGTATACAAGTTTCCAGGGCTGATAACGCTTGGTAGAAAAATTTTTCTTTTGATTATGTTCTTTTATTCTCCTCTGTAAATCACCGGTGTAACCATAGTAAAACTCCTCTGGATACTTTTGACTCTGTAGAACGTAGACATAAAAGAACATAATCGAGTTGAAAATCTACAACGGGGTTATAGCTTAAACCACCCTTCAAAATCCTTCTCGCTTCCCTTGCCCACCATGGCTAGATTCAATTTTTCATTTTTGAAAATCTCGCGGGCTAGTTTGCGGATGTCTTCAGCTGTAATAGACAATATTTCTTTGCGTAAATCTTTTGGGCCCTTGAGCGGTAGACTCAAAACTTCCTGATGGCCAAAATAGCTGGCGATTTCATCTGTTGATTCAAGCCCGAGTGAGATACCTCCCAACAATTGGTTCTTCACCTTGGTCAATTCTTCTTTACCAACCAAGTCATCTTTCAAGCGACGCAACTCGGCCAAAATGGCTTCGGTGGCTACCTTTAGACGAGAATTATCCAATCCTGCGGAAACAGCAAATAAACCGTGATCAGTACAAAGGTCTGGACTAGCGTGAACATAATAACAAACGCCAAGTTCATCACGAAGCTTTCTAAATAGACGAGAACTCATACCACCAGACAAGACGCCGGCAAGAACACGAAGAATGGCCTTCTTTTTGTTATATACATCAAAAGTACGAACTCCCAGAATAATATGGGACTGATCAGTGTCTTTATTAAAGACTTTAACTTGTGGCACAGACTGAGATTCTTTCACTTTTAATTTAGCCTGCTTCTTGGCTTGTGGCATGTCTTTGAAATACTGAGCCACTTTTTTGGCTAAAACTTTCTCATCGAAATTACCTGCCACTACCATAGTGGTAGCCTGTGGTAAATAATTTTTGGACCGATAAGCCACGAAGTCTTCTCTGGTCATCTTTCTAACAATCTCCTTTTTACCAGCAATTCCCCAACCGGCTGGCTGATCACCATACAAAAGCTCGGTAAAAACTTCCTCCACTTTTCTCTGGGGCAAATCTTCATACATATTTATCTCCTCAACAATCACACCTTTTTCTTTTTCAATTTCTTTTGGATCAAAGACTGGGTGAAGATACATGTCTGAAACAATATCTAAAACTTTATCCAGATGCTGCGCCTCAGCTTTGGCATAATAGCCAGTGTATTCAGTGGAGGTGAAAGCGTTATAACGCGCGCCCAAGCCATCAAACTCTGAGCTAATATCGCTCATGTGCGGACGCTTCTCAGTACCCTTGAAACACATGTGTTCCAAGAAGTGTGAGATGCCATTATTCTCTTTGTTCTCGTATTTTGAACCAGCCTCTACCATCACGAGGACGGTAATGGTTGGATTATCCTTCATTGGCACAGTGACCAAGCGCATGCCATTTGGCAAAACTTTTCTTTTGAATTTCATAAGGAAAGTGTAGCATAAATATTAGCCAATGAAAAAGCCGGGCGGATGTAGCCATCCGCCCGGCTTTTTCTTCTTGTTTTACCCTAATTTGGTCTTCAAGTATTCTACCAATTTATCCATTTCTACTCTCTCCTGCTCACCAGTATCGCGATTACGCACAGTGACTCCAGCATTCTTCTCTACAGTATCAAAGTCTACAGTCACACAGTAAGGAGTACCGATTTCATCCTGACGGCGATAGCGCTTACCGATATTACCATTATCATCAAACTCTACTGCACCCACTTCTTTTCTCAGTGTTTGATAGACCTCTCTCGCCTTCTCAATCAAAGCTGGCTTGTTTTTGAGTAGTGGAAATACTGCCACTTTGATTGGGGCAACAGTGCTGGCAAATTTCAAATATGAGCGAACTTCACCACCCAATTCATCTTCGGTATAAGCATCGGACAAAATCGCGAGCACTGTACGATCCAAACCAAATGAAGGCTCAACACAATGTGGCACAAATTTTACCGGAGACTGACCTGGCACAGAATTTTCTTCATCCAAATATTCAAGAGCCACTTTGGAAGCGGCCATATGACGGCCAAGGTCATAGTCGGTACGATAAGCCAAACCATACAATTCTTTCTGACCAAAAGGAAAATCAAATTCAAAATCTATTGTTCGCTTGGAATAAAAGGCACGGTCTGATTCTGGGATTTCATGTTCATGGACATGATCTTTTCTTAGACCAACCAATTCACACCATTTAAGCATTTCAATTCTAAATTCTTCAAAGGCGCGCAAACCATCATCTGGTCGCACCATATATTCAATTTCCATTTGTTCAAATTCGCGAGAACGGAAAGTGAAGTCACGTGGAGCAATCTCATTACGAAAAGCCTTACCAACTTGAGCCATACCAAAAGGTAGTTTTGGATGGAAAGAGTCCACAATATTTTTGTAGTTCACAAACATACCCTGAGCGGTTTCTGGACGGAGGTATGAGACGGAGTCTTCATCTTGCATCGCACCCACATGAGTTTTAAACATCATGTTGAATTGTCTCTCCTCACCTAGTTCACCACCACACTCCGGACACTTCTTTCTATCTTCCAAAGTATCAGTACGAAAACGCTTTTTACATTTTTTACAATCAGCCATCGGGTCAGAAAAACCACCGACATGTCCGGTCGCCTTCCAAACTTCTTGATTCATAAGAATGGCCGCATCTACGCCATACATGTCTTCACGGTTATCAACAAACATCTTCCACCACAACTGGCGGACGTTATTCTTCAAAGTAACACCGAGTGGGCCATAGTCCCAAGTACCAGAGAGCCCGCCGTAGATTTCAGAGCCAGGAAAGATAAAACCGCGTCGCTTACAAAGCGAAATGATCTTCTCCATTTTATTGTCTTGTTTTTCAGCCATGTGTTTTATTTTGTAAATTAAATAGATAATTTTATTCACTCACCTGACCTGTTGCCTGCCCGGCAGCTGCCTCAACAGTCAAAGCCGTGGTCAAAGATGAGATATTAAAGAAAATCTGTGTACCTGCAAAGTTATCTATACCACGAACGACACTTTCTTTCAACAAAATCGGATTTTGACCAATCTGTGAAATACTTGGGGAAAAGGCTATCTGGAAGGAAGCAGTGCGTGGAGCGGAGGTTTTACCTGTACCAGCTGGCACTTTGCCGGCTGTCCAAATCACGTATCCTGTCTCTTGGTTATAGGTAACATCCTCTCCTTGTGGGCTTACAGATCCAGTCCACTTAACATATGAAGGTAAAATAGCCGAAACCGTCACCCCATCGATATCATTGTCAGAATTAATTAGTGACCAAGTGATAGTGTAGGTTGTTTCCGTGTCAGCTTTTGGTGGAATTGGACCAGTATTAACAAATGGTCCAGTCTTGTAGGAATTTGTAGCTGTTAAACTTAAGTTAGAACCGATCTTAATTTTTTTAACACCTAACATATTTACTTGATCGATAGAATTATTATCATCGCGTAAAGCTTTGGCTGAAACATCAATAGTCATTTCTTGTTTTGTACTACCAGCGGGAACGCTCAAACTAAATGAGAAACTAACGTGACGCTCTTCACCAGAAGACATTTCGTCCAATCCTGCCATGGTTTCTGGAGAAAAAGTAATCGTATTGTCAGACGAGCGATAAAAACCATCGTTAGCACTGACAGAATTCTTATCGATCATATTGCCATTAAATTTTACTACAATTTCAGCATTGGTCAGTTTGCCCGGTAAATTATTTGACCAAGACAAATCAGCTCGTAAAAGTTTATTTGGACGAGTCACGATAGCTACTCCCGTATCTCCATCAATGGACAAAACTGTACCGATAAAAGGTCTCTCCAGAACTATCGACTTACTGACGGCCACAAAATTTGTTGCTATGGTCATCTCATCAGCTTGGCTATGTGAACCAACATTAAATTTAAATATTCTTTCCTCTCCATCTTGTCCACTCAACGCGCCAGAAATTTTTATTTTTCTAACGGCTCCAACCTCGAGATCACCCAAGTTCCAAATATTGCGACTGAAGGCTGAAGGCTGAGAAGTTTTGAAAGTAAAACCCGTTGGAAAAATTGATTGCAACAAAACTCCACGAAGGACTTGTCGGGAATTTGATTTAACTTCAATGGTAAAGTCCAGATTTTGTCCTGAAGTTATCTTCTCGTTGGCACTAATATTTACACTAATTGGGGAGGAACTGATCAAAACATCATAGTCCTTCTCTTTATGGAAAACGGCATTTGATCCTTTGACTCGATATTCAACTGAAACTTTAATTGTCTTCTTTTCAGCTTCTGACCCATACAAAACGGCTTTGTAGTTTTTTTCAACTAGACTACCGGCAGGAACTACGCCGTCAGTGCCAAGAAGGCCCAAGACGCGCTTAATTTCCTTGGTTTGGTCGTTAACCTCTCTTGTGCCATCTGGATACTCCAGAGACAAATCAGTGGCTTGCAGATCAGTAGAATTATTGTTTTTTATAACTACATTAAACGACATTGGGTCGCCTGCAGAGACAGAAGTTGGACCGGTAACGAAAATATCCACCTTATCACCAGAAACAAAACTAGAGCCTCCAAAGAAATTAAATAGAGCAATACCAATAGCAAAAATACAGAAAAGGATTGAACCAATAAATATTTTTACTACCATGGAGGATTGGGGTTTGTTAGACATTTGAGAATTTTGTTCGATAACTGGAGGAATATTATCAATAATCGGTTTGTCACTATCATCCCAAGCTGTTGGAGCTTTGGCCATATCTGGCTGCAAGCCGTGACGTTTATTTAAATCCAAAACTTTATCACTACGGCTATAAAGTCCCTGTTTAATTTTATCAAGTTTGTTCTGTTCCATAATACTTCCGATATTATATCACTAAAGTTGAGTTTCTTTAAGTGCGTCATTGATTTTCTGTACAGCCAAACGACGCTGTTTGGTGAAATTGTTTATTTCTTCAATTTTCCATTCATGGGTTGAGATAAAAGGTTCAAGTTCCCTCTCTTCTCCGAAATAACCGAGGACACGCAGGATTCTAATCACCATGAGTACTTCCAAATCCATCAGCTGTTGTGGAGACAATTTTTCCGCTTCATAGCGAATAAAATCAAAAAAGGTTTTGAGTAGAGTGAATAATTCCTGATGGGCTTCTTCACCAGTGGTTAGGCGACGGATCAAACTCAAGATTTTGACCCATAAAACAAAGCCGGGATTTTTGACTGATAGTTTATGATGATGGTCAAATTCCTTGCGAGCACCAGTCAGACGCCAGACTTCTTTACCACGAACCAACGACACCTCAATCAAAGAAAAATCGACTAGACTGTATCGGAGCTTGGATTTGAGATGGCGAATACCAGTCGCTACTGCTCCCACCAAGCCAAATCTTTCGGTCAGCAAAAAAACAAAGAGACTGGATTCCCCTTGAGTACGACTGGCTAGGACTATGGCTTCGGTGTGGTATTTGCTGTGGGACATAAAAACAAAATCAAAATTAAAAAGCAAAAATCAAAATTGTGGAAACGGGGCCGAATTTTGTCGGACAAAATTCGGCCCCGTTAAACCCTATTTAACCAACTTTAACTTAAACTCACTCTCCCCGACTTTTAACACCTCTCCTTCCACTGTTCCAAAATCAATTTCTACTGTTGCTGTCTTTTTGATTTCTTCTTGATAAAGGGTGACCAGAGTTTTACCGGCGTCATCTGTCTCGATAGTCAATTTGGCAATCTCGCCAGGATTGAGTCCAGTAGTTTTTCTCATTTCTTGAATCTGACGCAAGAGGTCGCGGAAATTTCCTTCTAACTTCAGTTCGTCAGTAATGTTCAAATCTAATTTAGTTGATTCATCTAACTTATCATCAAACAACACAGCCTTAACATTCACTTCATCAATAATTAGATTTAGGAAATCATCTTTACCAGCGAGAGTTTTATCTTTGACAGTCATTGATGCAAGTGGCTGGCGAACTTTCTGTCCGGCTTTAGCACGCATTTCTAATCCAACACTCACCAAACGACGAGTCTCAAACATGTTGCCCAAAAGTTCAGTATCCTTGGAATTTAATTCTGTCGCCTTTGGCCAATCTGCCAAGTGCACTGATTCTTTGTCGGTTTCAGTCTTCAAAGATTGATACAAAGTTTCGGAGACAAACGGCATGATTGGAGCCAAGAGCTTGGTCATTTCCAACAAAACATATCTAGTGGTCATAAGACCCTGATCTCTATCTTCTACTACATCAGACTTGAAACGATCACGGGAACGACGCAAATACCAAGTAGACAAATCATCAACGAAATCTCCGAACGGACGAGCAGCCCGGTCTAGTTCATAATTCTCCAAGCCTTTGGTAACCGTCGCAGTTAATTCTTTGAGACGAGCCAGGATCCAGCGGTCCAAAACATTGGTACTGTCAGCGCTTGGAGCCAAAGGTTTTTCTCCCTTGTACATCTCGTAGAAAGAATGCACGTTTTGCAAACGCATAATTATTTTTTTGACCACTTCATCAACGCCCTTTTCAGAGAAACGTAGGTCTTCAGCTTTGACCACTGGGCTAGACAAGAGATAGTAACGCAAAGCATCAGCACCGTATTTAGACACCACCAGCATTGGGTCAGGATAGTTTTTCAAGCGCTTGGACATTTTCTGACCATCTTCCGCCAAAACAATTCCGTTCACCACAACATTTTTAAATGATGACTTGCCAAACAATCCAACAGCAATAACCAACATCGAGTAGAACCAGCCACGAGTCTGGTCGAGTCCTTCACCAATAAATTCAGCGGGAAAACCTATCGCCTTTTTGAGGAAGCCAGGCTCTGGATTAAACTTGTCCAAATTCTCATATGGATAGTGCCACTGGGCATAAGGCATGGAACCAGATTCAAACCAACAGTCAAAGACTTCTGGCACACGCTTCATCTCTTTACCTTCACCACAAGCACAAGGAATCTTTACTTCATCAATATATGGTCGGTGCAAATCCAATTCATAATTGTCATTGTGTGGAATTGGAGTAAAGTCCAATTTCTTCACTTCAGCGTTCTTGATAAAATCATGAGCTTCATGACGCATAGCAATCGCTTGATCTGGAGTCATGCCGGCAGCGCCAGCAAACATAAGCCAGCCTGGTGTATTGTGCGTCACTATCAAAATCTTTTTACCGGAATATTTTGAATTTATATCATACAAGAAGCTCACCATACGGTTCTTCACATCAGTGTGACTTTCTCCTCCTTCTGGTACTTTGTGGAATTTTTCTTCACGAGAACCAAAATATGCCTGATACTCGGCATCGGTTTTTCCATCCATCACCCCAACATTTATCTCTGACAATCTTTTATCAAAAATAATTTTGTCTTTACTAAAACCAATCATATCAGCGATTATTTCTACGGTTTCTTTGGTACGAACAAAAGGTGAAGCAAAAACCATATCGATTTTTTCTTTCTTTAGATTCATCGCCGTCTCCCGAGCTTGTTCCCTACCCAATGCTGTCAAAGGATTTGGATCATCTACTTTAGCTGACAAAATCTTTTTAACATTACTCTCTGATTGACCATGGCGAACAACCAAAAATTCATTTCTCTGACCAATCGTTTTTTTCAAATCCTCAACTCCTCCAATTACTTTAATAGCTTTACAATCTTCACAACGCCAAATTGGCAATGGTGCTCCCCAATAACGAGAACGAGAAATTGCCCAATCACGAGCGCCTTCAAGCCATTTACCAAAACGTCCTTCGCCAATTTCTTTTGTTACCCAATTAATATCATTATTTGCCTTGAGCAAACTATCACGCATCTTGGTCACTTCCACGAACCATGATGAGGTCGCGTAGTTCAGCAATGGAGTATCACAACGCCAACAGTGTGGGTAAGAGTGCACGACTTTTTCTTTGGCAAACAACTGATTCTTGCCAGCCAAATGCTTAATCATGGCGATGTCCATAGACATATGCTTTTCTTTTTCTTCAGCGGTATCGATAGGTTTTACATACTGTCCGGCAAATTCAGTCACTTCTGGTCGCATCTTACCGTCATAGGACACATGCTGGATAAACGGCATCTTGTATTCTTTGCCAAGATTCAAGTCATCCTCACCGAAAGCTGGGGCGATATGCACCACACCAGTACCATCTTCGGTAGTGACAAATGAAGCAGGGTAAATTTTGAAACCATTCTCCAAATTCTTTATATCACTACCCGGCTTGGTGTAATAATCAAATAGTGGAATATATTTTTTACCCACCAAAGTCTGACCATTAAATTTTTCTACCAATTCGTAAGTGTCCTTGATAACTGACAAGCGACTTTCCGCGAGAATATAAAATTCCGCACCAACTTTAACTTTGACATAATCAATATCTGGATTAATCGCCAAGGCCACGTTGCCCGGCAAAGTCCAAGGAGTTGTCGTCCAAGCGAGAACGTATGCTCCCCTCTCATCGGCCAATTCAAATTTAGCAGTAGCGGTAATATCGGTAATATCTTTATATCCTTGAGCTACTTCAAAGTTGGACAAAGTGGTGCCACAATGTGGACAAAGATGCATAGATTTGAAACCTTCATAGACCAAACCTTTTTCATGAAGTGTACGGAAAATCCACCACACAGACTCGGTGTAGCTAGAGTTTATGGTGCGATAGTCTTGCTCCATATTCACCCAACGTCCCACTCTCGGCACAATCTTCTTCCATTCATCCGCATAACGCATCACACTTGAGCGTGCACGCTCATTAAAATCTTTTAGTCCGTAATCTTCAATATCTTTTTTTGACTTTAAGCCCAGTTCTTTTTCCACAATGTTTTCCACTGGTAAACCGTGACAATCCCAACCCCATTTACGGTCAACATGAAAACCACACATAGTGCGGTAACGTGGAATAACATCCTTGATAGTACCAGCGAGGAGGTGGCCATAGTGAGGCAGGCCGGTCGCAAACGGTGGACCATCGTAAAAGACATATTCACCTTTTGGTGATTCCTTGGCTAGAGCTTTTTCAAAAATATTATTGGTCTGCCAAAAAGCCATAGTCTCCTCCTCTTTTTGGGCGAGAGCACTCTTTGGAAAATCAAAATCCTGTTCTGCTTCTTTGTTGTCTGACATATATATTATATAAAATGGTTAGAATGAGTATATTCTACCGTATTTCTGCATTTAACCCAATAGCGATAAGTTATCATATAACCACAACTATGTCATCCGCCCTGGGCGGATCCCCGCCCGAACGGACCGAGTCCGCTCGGTACGGGCGGGCAGGCAACCTTTCCGTTAGGAAAGTCCAAGAAATGACAATTAAAAAAATGGCGTCTCCTCCGGGATTCGCCACTTCGTGCAACCAGGTCGTATCAACGACCGGGTCTTGGTATGCCCGCTTGGGGCAACTTTGGGATTTCGATGTACACGGTACACCTCCTTCTCTGCAAAAGAACTTCTGTTTAGTTTTTGACCACAGTCTTCCGAGAATGCGGTCCGGATGAATAGACTACAACACGGCTCAATAAAAGTCAAATGTTTTAAATTCACTACCCTCGGATAATAAGAGTGCGGTCGCACTCTTATTATCCGAGGGTATTTTTTGATTTCTTCTTTTCCTTTCTTATAATATCAACATCCTCCCCACCCTCTCCATCCGTCATTGCGAGGTATTCCGAAGCAATCCAGTCTTAATGGCGTTTTTTAACTAAAGGTCTGCCCGCCCGTACCGGACGGTACGTTCGGGCGGGGATTGCTTCGGAATACCTCGCAATGACCCGACGTCTCAGTTACCTCTTTGGACAACCTCCCAGCATTCCCATGCCTCAACATCCCCAAGTACGACTGCACGGTCGCCTCTTTACCTTGTTTCTCTGCAATATTCCTAAACATTCTTTTCTTGGTGGCATTACGAATCACTCGGTGGTCATTAAAATGCACCCACCCGAGAAAGTCCACTCCCGAAGCCACAGTTGATACAGAAACCTTATTGGGGTGAAGTGTGAGTTTTAATTCAGCTCCGAGGAATTCCCCAACTTTGACCAAAACCTCTTCCAACCACTTTTTGTCCTGCGACATAAAAACAAAGTCATCAGCATATCTAATATAGTGCTTGGCTTTTAGTTTATGCTTCGCAAATTGGTCAAACTTATTCATATAAATATTTACCAGTAGTTGAGAAGTCAGATTCCCCAAAGGCAAACCAACACCCGCATGAGTAGAATGAAAACTCCCGACGATTTTCTGGAGCAGTCCCCGAATATCTTCATCTGGTATGTATTCAAAAAGTATTTTCAATAAAACATTATGGTCAATACTCGCAAAAAACTTTTTAATATCACACTTCAATACCCAAACAGTCTTAGTGTGATTACAAGAAACTTGGTATTCAAATTTTCTAAATGTTTCTATTGCTTTGTGTGTGCCTTTGTTCACCCGACACGAATATGAGTCGCTAATGAAAGTCTTGTCGAAAAATGGGTAAAGGATTCTATATAGAGCATGGTGGAGCAATCTGTCTCTCACTCTGGCTTTGTGAATACTTCTTGGCTTGGGGTCGGAAATATTGAAAGCTTGATAGGGCGAGTGAACATATTTTTTATCCCTTAAATCTTCATGCAAAGAAATAATATTTGTCATTAAATTCCTTTCAAACTCTCTGACATCTTCCCGACTTTTCTTGCCTACGACAAATTCTTTCCAAGCCAAAAGCAGATTTTCCAGAGAAATAATGTTACTATACTTTTGTTCAAAAACTTTTTTGTTATTCATAACTATTACAACATAAAATACATGACTATGACGCCCCCCCCCCGCAAAATTATTACCTCTACTACAAAAACTCAAGGATAATTATATTCTCTGGTATAGCTACTATTTAACCCTACCTAAACTCCACCGTCATTCCTTGGGTCAAAAAATTGACTGCTTATATATTGAGATTATTGAAGCCATATCTATTGCCAGTTATCTATCTAAGGAAGAGAAACTGCCATGGGTTAGACTTGCCACCCGCAAGACTGACACTCTCAAAATATTACTTTTGGTTTTATGGGAAACCAAATCACTTGATAACAAGAAGTATCTAGCCGTATCGGTAAAAATTGAAGAAATCGGACGGATGCTTGGCGGTTGGAGTGGTCAAATATCTAAACAAAACTCTCCCAACAAATAGTCGGGAGAGAAATAGAGAGAGTTGCGACGCAGGAACACGAAACGATTGTCTGCATTGTAGAAGTTGTCAGCATGGCCATTGTTGCTATTGAGCCACAACTCGCCATCATCATTGCACTTCACATTGAACACCTTGAGGTCGCCGTCCGAGTCGGTTATATATAAAATATCATCCATATCACTGTCCTTTGAATACTCTCAAGACTGTATCTAATTTGGCATCGTAATGCTCCAATATTTTATACCAAGTATCTCTTGTTTTTAATAATACACACACCACTCTATCCAAAACCTTGATCTTGAATACTCTCGATGTATGGATACTGTGTTCGGTAGTAGAAAACCGTAATCTTCCACATATTCACCTACTTACTTTTTTATTATAGCAGACACGACCGTTTTTGAATATTAAAAAAGCACCCTCATTGCCGAAGCAAATTGAGGGTGCCGGAGAGCCGAGAGAGAGCAAAGTACAAAGGGACAAAGAAGTCCCAAGGTTCTTAGCTCTGAGAACTACTTGCGACGCAGGAACACGAAACGATGGTCAGCATTGTAGAAGCGGCCAGCATGGCCATAGTAGCTAGAGAGCCACAACCCGCCATCATCACCGCACTCCACATGGAACACCTCGAGGTCGCCGTCCGAGTCGGTGATGGGTTCCATCGCAATGATGATCCATTCTCCTCTCGGCTGGTCCTGGTACTGCAAACGCAGTTGGGGACCAACTTCGGCAGGACAGAGGTCGAGACCAAGCTTGATAGCTTGCTCGTAGATTTCCTTGATGCTAGCCCCTTCCTTGAAGCCAAGCTCGCGAACCGAGAGATTCACGAGATCAACCTCGTTTTCCGTAGTGGACACGCTGGCTTCAAAAGCAGACTTGCCGAGGATATCGTTGGCCCAGTCGCTGATATTGCTACCAGCTTTCTTCAGAACCTTACGGAAGTCACCGGCATTCTTGGGCCCGGTGCCGATCTTGATGGTCTTCCAGATCGGGAAGTCCTTATCAACTTCATCCAAAATCAGGGCCTCGAGAACCTCTTGCAGTCTTGTGGGGTTTCCCATCCACTTCTGCATTTTTTCCCCTGTGAGTCCGGCCGGAAGGCAGGTGCACATGGCGGAGATGAAAGCGGCGGTCTGTTTGTTAATTGTGCTCATGGTGTTTTTTCCTTTCTTAGGTTTTCACCATTTTATGCTTGACCATCAAACGCGATGGTCATAGCCAGAAACCTATGTTTTATGCCAGTTTACTGGCAAACAAGGGCTTGTGGCTATGACCATTTAAGTAGTTTTCTTAGTCAAAGAACTATGTATATAGTATACACCCTTTGAAGTCTTTTGTCAAGAGGTTAAAAAGTAGCCTAAAATATAGTTAACTTCAGCCACAAAACCCCTAATTCACCATGGTGAATTAGGGGTTTAACACTTCCTTTTTTTCTCCTCTGTCATTCCCGCGCAGGCGGGAATCCAGTCTTATCTTTAAGACTTTCCTATCGGAAAGGTCGCCTGGATTCCTGGTCAAGCCAGGAATGACACAGAAGAAAGCCGTAATTTGCTTCGCAAATTCCGGCTTTGGTTTTATACGTAGTCGATTCGCCCGCCCGTACCGAGCAGACTCGTCCGTTCGGGCGGGTATCATTCGTACAATTCGTATATTGGTATATTTACCTACAGCCGGTTGTGAGTTTTGGCATCGTTTTTAAAATTGCGTTCAAGTATTATTTTGATTATCTAATTAACAAAACAGACCCTAGCTCAATACCAGAATCTGTTCTGTTAAAAACAATTTTAATGCCAAAATCTACAACGGGCTACATTTTCTCCGGTACCTCAATCCCCATCAAGTTCAATCCATTCTCCAAGACCTGTGCCGTAGCTTGGGCAATTGCCACACGATATGGTGAAGTAACTTCAGTCTTGTCCACGATTTTATGATTGGCATAATATGAATTAAATTCAGATGACAATTCAATCAAATAGGTGGCCATGAAGTGTGAAGAGTACTCGGTCTGACAACGCACTACCACTTCGGGGAAACGATAAATTATTTTCTCCACTCGACTGATTTCGGTTTCAGCTTTTTTCGCAGTCTTAAACATATTCCAGAAACCACCAATCACTCCAGCTTGTTTTGCCTTCTCTACAATGGACTTGGCACGGACACAGGTGTACTGAAGATATGGGCCAGAATCCCCTTCAAAGGATAGTGACTTCTCAAAATCAAAAATAATATCTTTGCCGGCCTCCTGTTTCAAAATAGAATAACGAATCGCACCGACCGCAACAATCTCTGCCAACTTTTTCTTCTCTTCTTCGGTCATGACGCGCTCTTTGATTTTCTCAGTCGCAATTTCCTCCACATCAGAAATCATAGATTCTCCTGTGATCACATCACCGCGACGAGACGACATTTTACCGCCAGCAAAACGAAGCATACCATGAGAGATATGTTTGGTTTTCTCAGCTACTTCAGGTTCAATCAAACTCAAAGCTTTCAATACTACCTTGAAATAATCACTCTGCTCGTGAGCAGTAATAATAATAGACTGATTGATATTTGGATTTTCTTTGAACTTCAAAGTATTCAAGCCCAACTCTTTGGTCTCATAAGTTGGAACACCCACAGAGTTCACGAACACGCGAGTGTGAAGACCATAATTTTCTCCACGGAAAATAGTGGCATTGTCACTCTTTTCAAAAATCCCTTTGGAATTTTCAGTCACAATAGTCAATCCATCTTTAACCACTTCACTTTCAAAATAATATCTATCAAATTTTGTGCCGAGTTTTTTGAATATTTCTTCAAAGTGCTTCATGCTGACAGCCTTACCAGCTTTGTGCAGTTTCATTATTTCTTCATCTTTGCCTTCAAAAATCACTTTGTTCAACTGATCAATCTCAGCTTTTTCGGCTCCTTCTTTATCGTATTCTGATGAACCAAAAGTATAAGCCAAACCCCAAAAAGCCCCCTCATTATCATGAGATAGCATAGCCACTTCTCTATCATAGACCGGCACTTTATCTTTCTTCTCCGCCAAATAATTCTGGTCCAATTTCTGATAGCCCCAAATAGCTTTGGCTACATGAAGACCAACATCACCTGAATAACAAGCACGTTTGACTTCGGCGCCAGCAAAAGCAATAAAACGTGACATGGTCTCGCCAACAGAGTTACTCATGAGGTGACCAATGTGAAATTGTTTGAATGGATTTGGATCAGTGTACTCAATCAAAATCTTCTCCCCTTTTCGACTATCATTGCTACCATATTTTTTTCCAAGTTTAGGAATATTTTTTACTTCTATTTCAAAAAAGTCGGCCTGCAAATAAAAGTTGATGAAACCTGGGCCAGCGATTTCAATTTTCTCAACCTGGAGAATATTTTTGGCATTTAATTTTTCTACAATTTTTTCAGCCGTTTGGCGTGGATTAAGACCAAGCTTTTTTGAGGCCACAAGAGAGGCATTTGTAGAATAATCTCCAAAATTCAAATCCTCTGGATGTTCAATGGCGATCTTGGCATCTGTGACACCCAAATCAGCCAAAACCTCCAAAACCGCTTTTTCTAATTGATTTTTCATCCCGTTAGAGACTTGAGCATTATGTCTTTTGCCAAGCCTATTTTAATCTAGTAAATCTCTTGTTTAATTTGTAAAGTATCCCTCTTCGTCTCTAACGGGATTCATTGATTTTACTATAACAAAAAACCTTATATAATACAAAATCTAATTTGACCATACTTATCCGTAGGTTTAAAATTAAACTAGGTTGTTCTTCTCACCAAACTCCAAAGAAAGGAGGTGCGTCATGTCAAAATCTCATGTTGTCTACAAGGGTGACAAGCAAGGTGACGAGACCGGTAAGGTCTACAAAAAAATTGTCCGTCACCTAAAACAGCACGACCAATCAACTTGGCCAACGGAACTCCAAGAATCTATCAAGAAACTTGGAGACCCACCAAAATCTCGCCAAGGTCGAGACGATTTTGATTCAAAGGTAGAAAAATTAATCTACCGTTGGATTGAAAACAATGAAGAAGTTGCCAAACACTGGAGGCCATGATGACCAAAAACTAATGCCGGTTCGCCTGTTGCGAACCGGCTGTTTTAATTCTTACCCGTGGAGCCAAAACCTCCTGCACCCCTAGTAGTTTCGGATTCAATTTGTCCTTCTTCGAATTCTACTTCTTCACGCTTTTGAACAATCATTTGACCAACCTTGTCACCCACTTCAAATTTTTGTTCTTCTTTACTCAAATTAATTAAGGCAACGCAAACTTCCCCACAATAACCAGCATCCACCACTCCACCGATAGTCTTGATTCCCTTTTTGACTGCCAGACCACTTTTGTCCCAAATAAGTCCAGTGTAGCCAACAGGAATTTCCATTTTTAAACCAGTTGGAGCCACTGCCCGATCTCCCGGGAAAAGAACTATTTCTTCAGTAGTGAATAAGTCGGCACCAGCATCACCCTTGTGAGCAAAAACTGGCATTTTGGCGTTTGGGTGTAATTTCTCAATTTTAATTTTCATAAGGTAATTATATCAAAAAATTAGGCCAACCGCTTTGCGGTTGGCCATCCTATCTCCTCTTTGCTATTTCTTAGTTTTCTTGTCCGCCCATGGCGGGCGCCCGAACACCTGCTGTGACCGCTTTGTGCCACCCTGATCGACCTCTTTTGAGACTTTTGCCATCTGCCTGATCCTTTTCTGTTGGTTTTGGTTGCAGACAATTGTGGTTGCTAATGCAGCCACGCTTACAGAAATTACTTCCAAAATATTTACGTTTCATCGCTTATGACTCCTCTTAAAAAAGAATGAACAATTTCTTCAGACCACAAGATAACATAAAAATTGTAAAAAACAAAATCCGAGCCTTACGACTCGGATTTTGCTTTTAAACATTTTCTCTAAAAAACGGTTCCAATTCTTCTACTTGTTGATATTCTTTTACCATCAAATTTTTATCACCGGAAATCATAGCCGATATTTTCTTTTTACCTTCTACATTTCGATATAAACAAATTATCTTTTTCTCTTTGGCTTCGGCATAGGCTATTTCATAACCTACTCCAATACTTGGTGTGGTTACTTCTGCCACAACTAGGTCGGATGAATTTATCATCCCCACATCACGATTGTATATTTCAGTTTCGGTTAAATCCTGTTTTGTAGAATCATACTTTCCACCCACGATGTGTTCGGTCAAAACTTCACCGTGCGTCAAAAGTAATTTGATTATCTCAGAATACACTTCCTCGTCTTCACGCCCACCACGGATTGATCCAGCAAAATATATTTTCATTTTATTTCTTCAAAATCTGATCAATTCTCTTGGCCAATTTAATCATATCTTTTTCTTTGGCTCCTCTTGTAGTCTCTCCGGCAGTACCCAAGCGAATTCCGGATGGATCAAATGGGGTGCGAGTCTCATTTGGAATAGTATTTTTATTTACAATGATTCCTTCCTTTTCCAATTTCTCAGAAGCCACGGCTCCTGGCATCCCCTCTCCACTCATCCATGTATCAACTAGAATCAAATGACTATCAGTACCGCCAGACACAATTCTCCAACCCAGTTTTTTCAATTCATCAGCCAAAACTTTTGCATTTTTTACTACCTGCTTGGCATATTTTTTGAAAGCTGGTGAAGCAGCTTCTTTCATAGCCACTGCCACAGCCGCAATCTGATTCATGTGTGGACCGCCCTGAAGTCCCGGAAAAATAGCTTTATCAATTTTCTTGCCCAATTCTCTCACATCTACTTTAGAAAAAATCATTGCGCTGCGAGGTCCGCGCAAAGTCTTGTGCACAGTGGTAGTGACGATATCCGCATATTCAAACGGTGTTGGGTAAGCTCCACCAGCAACCAAACCAGCAAAGTGTGACATATCTACCATGAGCATCGCCCCACAAGCATCAGCAATCTCACGGAACTTTTTGAAATCCACCACGCGTGGATAAGCAGTATAACCAGCGACAATCAATTTTGGTTTAGCTTCCACGGCCAGTTTCTTCAAATCTTCGTAGTCTAGAACTTCACTCTTGGCATCTACACCGTAGGCCACCTGTTGCCAGAACTTTCCTGAAGCGGAAACTTTGTGACCGTGAGTCAAGTGACCACCATGATCAAGTGACATACCCATAATCTTTTCACCCTGAGGCACGAGTGCAAGATACACACCCAAGTTGGCTGGTGAACCAGATAGCGGTTGAACATTTACTTTCCAGCCACCAAGATCAGGTCGGTCAGTATCTCCAGCTTTCAAACCAAAAGCTTTAAGAGCTCTGTCCTGACACAGCAATTCAATCTTGTCGGTATTCACCTGTCCACCGTAGTATCGCTTGCCAGGATAACCCTCAGAATATTTGTTGGTGAGTTTGGAACCAAGAGCCTTCAAGACATCATCAGATACATAGTTTTCAGAAGCGATCAAAGAAATATTTTTCTTCTGTCTCACTTCTTCGGCTTTAATCAACTTTTCAATTTGTTTGTCTTTCATCCCGTTAGAGGCTTGGGCATTATGTTTTCTGCCTAGCCATAGTTAATTTAATAAATATCTTAATTTTATTATACAAGACCCCTCTTCGCCTCTAACGGGATCATGTTACCTTTAATATATTGTTTCAATCTGTTTTTAATATATCTTTTTCCCATGCCTGATTTCAAATATTTTTCTCTAGCCATTGCATCCTCCTGATTTAAACAAGCTTCGTAATAAACCAAATAATATGTATTATCCCTACTTGTGTAATATGATCTATTTGACTTGTGCTCTTTTAACCGCTTTTTTAAATCAGAAGTATACCCAGTATATATTC
>JBAWVR010000002.1:0-38573 GCA_037147155.1 bacterium
GTATTATGATTATTACATATCAAGGTCTCGAGTTTTTCAAGGTGCAATTTGGTGACACAATTTTAGCATTTAATCCAATTTCTAAGGACTCCAAAATCAAGTCCGCGCGTTTTGGTGCCGACATTGCTCTCGTGTCATTGAATGACAAAGACATGAATGGTGCTGATGTTTTGACTTATGCTGAACGCGAACCTTTTGTTGTCGCTGGTCCAGGTGAATATGAAATCAAAGATGTTTTTATTAAAGGTTTTCAGTCAAAATCTAACTACGGTGGCACAGAAAAAATAAATACTATTTATCACATCGTGCTCGAAGGTATGAACTTGTGTTTTTTGGGCGCCACTTCTGATAAAGCTTTGGAACATGATGCAGCTGAAGGTATCGAATCAGTGGATATTTTATTCGTCCCAATCGGTGGCGATGGCGTACTTGATCCAGATGAAGCTGCCAAGCTTGCCACCACTCTTGAACCAAAGATAATTATTCCGATGCACTATGATTTGCCGGGTGCAAAAAATTGTCTTAGCACTTTTCTTAAAGAATATGGAGTAGAAAAAGTTGCTCCAGTCGATAAACTCACTCTCAAGAAAAAAGATTTGGAAGGTAAAGATGGTGAAGTAATCGTACTCAGCCCACAGAATTAATTTTATGAATCCTCAGGACCTCGAAAAAAAACAAAAAGACGATAAGACTAAGATAATTGCCTTTTTGGTCTCCGGGGTGTTTGTCTTGATTTTGTTTTTTTTCTGGATTGGAAATTTAGGGGGTCTGATTTCTGATTACTCAAAACGCTCATCTTGGCAGGTTGGTGATTTTTGGGAAAAAACGAGTAAAGATTTTAATAAGGTTGGAACAGATTATAATCAAGCTAAAGATTTTGGGTCCGGTCTATTGAAAAAGTTGGATGAAAATTCAGGAGTGACAGGTATGAATTACAATAGTATTAGTGACGCTCTTAATTCAAACCCAACGTCGACAGTCACAAGTCAAACTTTAGAAGAACTTCCAAAAAGTGAATAGAGTGATATAATGCAAAAATAATTTTTAATACATATGTCAGACAAAAAAGATAAAAAAGTTGAGGAGGCGATTGTGCCACACGTAAACGTCTCAGGACGTAGTATTACGACTGAAATGAAAGAGTGTTATTTGGACTATGCGATGTCCGTTATTACTCAGCGTGCTTTACCTGATGTTCGTGATGGTCTAAAACCAGTTCACCGTCGTATTCTTTTTGCTATGAACCAAATGGGTTTAACAGCAGGAGCCAAGACTCGTAAATCCGCCGCTGTGGTGGGTGAAGTGCTTGGTAACTATCACCCTCATGGTGACGTGGCAGTGTATGAATCTATGGTTAAACTCGCACAAGATTTTGCCTGTCGTTACCCTTTGATTATTGGTCAAGGTAACTTTGGTTCCATTGATGGAGATAGTGCTGCGGCCATGCGTTATACCGAAGCCAAGATGTCCAAGATGTCCTCTGAACTTTTGCGAGACATTGAAAAAGAAACTGTTAACTGGCGACCAAACTATGACAACACCAAGAAGGAACCTGAAGTGCTGCCAACCGCTGTTCCGAACTTACTTCTAAACGGTATTATGGGTATTGCTGTCGGTATGGCCACCAACATCCCACCACACAACCTAGGTGAAGTGATTGATGCTACTTCATATTTGTTGGAGAATCCAAAAGACACCACCACTGAAGATTTGCTCAAATTCATCAAGGGTCCTGACTTTCCAATGGGTGGAATTATTTTTAATGAAGCCGATATCAAGCGTGCATATGCTACCGGTCGCGGTGGTGTGGTTTGTCGCGGTCAGGCTGAAATCGTCGAAGACAAAAAAGGAGCTTTTCAAATTATCATTACTTCTATTCCGTACCGTGTGAACAAAGCGGATTTTATTATGAGTATCGCGGACTTGGTTCGCGACAAAAAGATTGATGGTATTAAGGGTTTGCGTGATGAGTCGGCCAAGGATATTCGAGTGGCGATTGACCTCAAGGCTGGAGCTCAACCGCAAAAAGTTTTAAATTTCCTTTACAAACACACTCAATTAGAAGATTCTTTCAACTTTAACGTCGTGGCTCTGGTTGATGGTGTACCACAAACTTTGTCTCTCAAAGCAATTTTGGATAATTTTATTTCACACCGCAAGATTGTGATTCGTCGTCGTACAGAATTTGATTTGGACAAAGCTCTTGCACGTGAGCATATTTTGCTCGGCTTGAAGAAGGCATTGGACCATATTGACGAGATTATTAAACTCATCAAAAAGTCCAAAGATGTTGAAGAAGCTCGCTTGGCTTTGATGAAGACTTTCAAATTCTCTGAAATTCAAGCCAATGCAATTCTGGAAATGAAATTGCAGAAATTGGCTGGTTTGGAACGCAAAAAAATTGAGGATGAATTGAAGGCGGTCCAGGCTCTGATTGAAGATCTGAAAGACATCCTAGCTAATCCAAAAAGAATCATCAAAGTCATCAAGGATGAATTGATTGATATCAAAGCACGATATGGTGATGAACGCCGTACCAAAGTGGTCAAAGGTGGCGTCGCCAACCTCTCTGATGAGGATTTGATTCCGGATGAAGAAACTGTTTTGGTGTTGACCGCTGGCGGTTATGTCAAACGCACCAATCCTGATGAATATCACAAACAGAAGCGTGGTGGTGTCGGTGTGGTGGATCTGGATACCAAAGAAGAAGATTTTGTGACTACACTTTTGACTACCACTACCCACAGTGATGTTCTCTTCTTTACCGATAAAGGCAAGGCCTTCCAGATCAAAATGTATGATTTGCCAGAAGGTAAGCGTGCTACCAAGGGTAAGTCTATCGTGAACTTCCTCTCAATTGGTGACAATGAAAAGATTACCTCTGTTCTCGCTATGCCAAAGGGAGTGAAGAATTCTGGTCTCAGCTTATTTATGATTACCAAGCAAGGTACTGCCAAAATGGTAGAAGCCAAAGCTTTTGAAGATGTTCGTCGCAACGGTTTGATTGCTATTACCTTAAATGATGGTGATGAACTCAAGTCTGTCTCATTCGTGGACAAGGGTGATGATGTTATCGTCGCTACTACCAAAGGTCAGTCTATTCGTTTCAAGGGCACTGATATTCGCGTCATGGGTCGCAATGCGGCTGGTGTCCGTGGTATCAAGCTTGGCAAGGGTGACTTCGTGATTGGTGCTGATGTGGTCAAGAAAGATATGGAGAATCCAAGCATGATGGTGATTTCGGCTAACGGTTACGGTAAGAAGACTCCACTCAAGGAATACAAGACACAGGGTCGCGGTGGTTCCGGTATCAAGACCATGAAGGTTACTCCAAAGACGGGAGAGATTATCAGTTCCAAAGTGGTATCAAGTGAGGAAGAACTGGTAGTAATTTCTAAACAAAGTCAGGTTATTCGTACTAGTTTGGAAGAGATTCCATCACTCGGCCGTCAGACTCAGGGTGTGCGTGTGATGAAGCTTCGCGAGGGTGATGGCATTGCTTCACTTATTTGTCTCTAGTTATAATTATTATAATAAAAAAGGCCGGTTTTGGCTTCCGTCAAAACCGGCCTTTTTTCTTTGCTACTATTATTTTTATTTGGTATAATATTAGAAGTTTACACGACACATTATTTTATGTTTTCCGATCCCCAGAAAATTATTGACCAACTTTCATTAGCACCAGGACAAACGGTGTTGGACTTTGGTGCTGGCTCTGGTCACTATACTCTAATTGCTGCACAAAAAGTTGGAGCTGGCGGTCGTATCTATGCGATTGATATTCAGACTGATCTACTCAGACGTATTATAGGTATGGTAGCGGAAAAGGGTTTGATGAACACCAGTATTATCACTGCCGATCTCGAAAAAACTCAAAGTACCAACTTAAAACCAGGTCTAGCCGATTGGGCTTTTGTTGCCAACCTGTTGTTTATGCTTAAAGATAAGAAAAATATTTTGTCCGAAGCTTTTCGTTTACTGAAACCAAACGGTCGTTTACTTATTGTAGATTGGAAGGAGTCTTTTAATGGACTCGGACCACAGTCAGAACAGGTGATAAAAGAGGCTGAAGTTAGACAATTGGCCGAACAAATTGGTTTTATTGTCCAGTCAAATATTGAGGCTGGCGAACATCATTATGGTTTAATATTTAAAAAACAATGAAAGCATTTCAAATAATTTTATTAGGCTTTTTTGTGGCTCTAGCCATTGCCGGTTTAGTGGCTTTTGCAATGTTTCGTGGAGGTAGTCAGCAGGCTTCAACTATTACAGTTTGGGGAATGGTGCCTAATGAATCAATTGATAAAATTCTCGGCGAATTACGTTCTAGTCGCAATGGAGCCGTGAACATGACTTACATTTACAAAGATCCAGCTGTTTTTGATAGCGATTTGTTAAACGCTATCGCTAGTGGTAAAAGTCCGGATGCGGTCATTCTACCGAATGATTTGATTTATCGTTATTCTGATAAAATAATTCCTGTCCCATATTCTAATCTTAGTGAAAGTGATTTTAGAGATACTTATGTAGACATGGCTTCAGTTTATCTAACAACTAATGGAATTTTGGCTTTACCGATTAGTGTTGATCCGTTGATTATGTATTGGAATAGAGATATTTTTAATACCACAGGGAAAACTAATCCACCAGCCTATTGGGATGAATTACAAGCTATGGTACCGGATTTTGTAGTTAAAAATGCTAGCAAGGACATTATGCGCTCAGGTGTCGCTTTTGGAGAATTTAGAAATGTTACACATCCCAAGGAACTCTTGACTCTGCTTATGATGCAAGCAGGCAGTCGTATGGTGGAGAATAATGCAGGTTATTACACTGCTAATCTAGACGAATCAACTACCGGTAGTGGTGTTTACCCAGCTAGTGCCGCTTTTAGATACTACAGCGACTTTGCTGATCCAAATAAAATTGTCTATAGTTGGAATCGTTCTTTGAAGAATGATAAACAAACATTTATCGCAGGAGATTTGGCTGTTTATTTTGGTTTAGCTTCGGAATACAATGAGATAGCAGCCAAGAACCCTAATTTGAATTTTGGTATTTCCTCAGTTCCACAAAAACGTGATGCGCGTATTTTTATAACAGATGGTTTGATGAATGGTTTTTCTATTTTGAAAGGAAGTGCCAATCCGTCCAACGCCCTCACTCAGATTACGAAAATTTTGGCACCAGATGTTTTGCAGTACTGGGTAGATTACGGAAAAATAGTTCCAGCTAGACGAGATATGTTAGCTACGACCAATAGTGATAATATTTTAAAAGTTTTATCATACCGTTCTGCTCTGTCAGCCAAAACCTGGATGGACCCAGATGGCAAAGAGACTGATAGAATATTTCAGCAGTCCATCGAATCAATATCCACTGGAAAAAATTATGTCTATGAAGCAATTGCTGATTTAAATGGCGGTATTAACTTATTATTAGCTAAATATAAAAAGTAATGAAGAAATATTTATTAACATCTTTTTTGATTTCAATCTTTTTTGTTACTTCTGTTGGCCCAGTTTTTGCTCAGAGTGAATTGCCATCCAAACCCGTTACACCCAGCAGTTTTAGTGGCCTAGTAAATTGCGGCAACAAGATTGTGAATGGCAAAATCGATCCGTCGGACCAATGTACTTTTGATAAGTTGGTGGAAATGTTTAAATATATAATGAAGTACGCTCTATGGCTGATTATGCTGGCTATGGTCGGAGTCTTTGTTTTTATGGGCTTTATGTATATCAAATCGCAGGGTAGTTCTGCTGAAGTTAAAAAAGCCTGGGATATGATGAAAAAAATGGCCATCGGTGTATTTTGGATGCTATGTGCCTGGATTATTGTTTATACAATTTTATCTCAATTGGGTAATGATAAGACAAATATTTTGAGATTTTTTAGCAAACCATAATAATTAAACATAAATTAATAACAAATATGAAAAAAATATTATTTATTTTACTTGCCTGGAGTCTGCCAATGTTTTTTGTTTTTGCTGCCAGTTCCGCCACTTTGGATAATCCATTAAAATGGGATACTTTGGAGGGGGCAGTGGCTGGTATTATGAGTGTGATTGTTAAAGTTGGTGCCATTGCTGTCATTCTAGCCTTTATTTGGGTAGGTTGGATGTATGTTAAGGCTCAGGGAGCACCAAAAGATATCGAGGCTGCACACAAGGCTTTTCAATACACAGTTATTGGCGCTTTGGTTTTATTAGGAGCTGATGTGATTGCTAATCTGATTGCTGGTACAGTCAAAACTATTCAAAAATAATTATGAAAAAAACTACCCCAGCTTTATTGCTTTCTAGTCTGATTGTGGCACTTAGTCCGTTTGTGGCCTCAGCCTATTCTGCTACCAATATTAAAGATTTATTGCAGGGTACAGTGGATAATATTTTGAAACCAGTTGTGGTAATTTTAATCGGTTTGGCAGTTTTGGCGACTCTTTGGAATGGTTTTAAGATTGTTAAAGAAAGCGGGGGTAAAGATATTGCCAAATATCGCACAGCTTTAATTATGAGTATTATTGCTCTAGCCGTTATGGTTAGCTTCTGGGGAATTATTGGGATAATGCGTGATACTTTTGGTTTGACTCGTTCAGATAGCGTACTTAATCGTTTGGGTAGTGGCTCTACAAATATTAACGGCCAGATAGTCTCTGGTTCGAATGCTCAGTTTACAGCCGGATCTGCAGAGTCAATATTTTTAAATAACTCTAGCCAAAATACCACTATTAAAAATAGTTATAGTTCAGGTGCTGGTACTATTGATGGAGCCGGTTTTGATACAAAGTCTATTGACGGTGTGGGTGTAGTCCAAACAGCGGGTGCTAGTAGCGGTTCATTTCAAAGTATAGATGCAAATGGCAATATGATTAGTCCTCAGAATGATGCAATAAAAACTGTTGGTGGTTCTGGTAATGCTAACTCTAATAATGATTCAGTAGTTAGTGATATGTATGGTAACCAGGGTGCAGGCTGGCAGGGCACTAAACAAGTAG
This sequence comes from bacterium, assembly GCA_037147155.1. Classification (GTDB taxonomy): domain Bacteria; phylum Patescibacteriota; class Minisyncoccia; order Phycocordibacterales; family GWA1-40-21; genus JBAWVR01. The sequence goes on from JBAWVR010000002.1 coordinate 7,000, forward strand.
ATACTTTCAATAATACTGTCGCCAAGCCAACCAATGGTTTTATTAATTGGATATTTAAGTAAAAGTATGAAAAATATTTTACTAGCTTTTACAGTTTTGGCACCAATATTTACTTTTGCAGCCAATCTAAAGACAGATTATTTGAGATCTTTTTTTGGCAGTGCCACAACCATCATTACAAGCTTAGCTGTTTTGGTAATTTCTATCACCGTTCTGTATTTGATATTAAGTGTGGTTTCTTTTATGAGAAATAATATGATTGATAAAGCCAAGAGGGCTGAGGCGGCTACGGGAATCTTGTGGAGTGTTATAGCTATTGCTGTTATGGTGTCTATTTGGGGTATAGTTTCAATTCTCCAGGGCATGTTTTTTAGTGATCTTTCTGGTCAGGTATTCAACGGTTCAATTAAATAAAAGGCATTAAACCTTACAAGTTCTGTACAACTTTCGTTTATTTTTAAGTAAAAGCTCAGGGCCTTACAAAGCTCTGAGTGTTCGTTATTGTGATTGGGTTGTGGGTGTAAAGTAATATTTAAAGTTATCTACACCGCATCTTTTTTACTATTTGCTTTTTTGTATTTGATGATATAATTATAAGGTAAAAAGGTCATAGGTCAAAAATTATTAATAAATATTTTTACAAAATAAAAAATGAAAAAAGTTTTAGCAATCAGTTTGTCATCAGTATTGCCATTTATGGCTTTAGCTGCCACACCAAGTACTCAGTATATTTCAACTTGGATTGAACAAATCCAAAGTATTATTAACAGTCTCGTTCCAGTATTGGTTGGTTTGTCCGTTCTATTCTTCATTTGGAGTATTTTCAAGTACATCAAATCTGATGATCCAAAGACCAAGGGCGACGCTGCAAAGGGAATGATGTGGGGTATTGTTTTCTTGGCTGTTATCGTTTCAGTTTGGGGATTGGTTGCATTATTGCAAAACATCTTCGGTGTTGATACTCGTGGTGTAAGTAATGTTCGAAACCTCGTACCTACAAACTAATTTAAGTTTATGTCTGCTGACCTTTTAATTAACAAAATTTTAGAAAATATAATCAACCCGATGGTTTATTTTCTGATGGTTGTTGCTATTATTGTCTTTATTTGGGGATTAGTTCAATATATAAATAAAGAAGCACCGGCTGACAAACATAAAGAAGGTATCGATAAAATGATCTATGGAGCTATCGGTCTGACGATTATGTTTTCAGCTCAGGGAATAATTCACATTTTGTTAGATTTTTTAGGTAGGTAGTTGATAAAAAAAAGTTTAGAAAAGCAGGCGTCCCAGAATACGGGGCGCCTGTTTTGTTGATTTTGTGTCACCGTTCTTCTTCGTAGAAGGTGACTAATGTCTTTCCTTGTTGGGAACTTATCCAGACGGTTTGGTCTTTGGGGACTTCGCCGTACTGGGTGAGGGAGAAGGGTCCAATTGTCGACGTCACATAGATTGGACGTTCGGCTGTCCAACGACATGGTCCAATGATTGGATCCCAGTAACCCTTCACGACCTCCAGGTTACTCACCGCTACCCGTTTGATAGGTAGGGGCATAGTGTACGCTTGGGGTGGCACAATGGTTTGGCTGGGTTGAGTCGGAAAGATGACTGTTGGGGCCGGAATCACGGTTGTTGCCGGTTTGATTGGTGTTTCAACTTTGATGGTGGTTTGACAATTGTGTTTGTTACCATGCGTGGTTACAAACTTTCTGGTCACAGCCACAGTACAAAGAGTAAAAATCACCAAACAAGTCAGGCAAACAATGATGCCGGTCTTCTCGAACTTGGGGGTGTACATGCTTTTTCCTCCTGCTAGATGAAATTATGTCTGGAAAAATATATACCATCCGGTATATTTCTTTGAATCTTTCATTATAATAACATAGTGAAGATATAAAGTCAAAGACAAACAAAGAGGGGATTTGACTTTTTGGCCCAAATAAACGATAATTTAACCCAATGCGCGAGTGGCGAAATTGGTACACGCACTTGCCTTAGGAGCAAGCGGGGCAACCCATGGAGGTTCAAATCCTCTCTCGCGCACAAATTAAAATCCCCGAATGGGGATATTTTAATTTGTGCGCGAGAAACGAGCAATGGGAATTGCTCGTGTGAGGATTTGAAAGACGGAAGAATATTTTTAGTAAAAAATATTCTGAGTCGGGGTTGCGACCAGTTTTGGCTGACTGAGACAAAACTGAGTTGTGACCGAGTCCTCCTTATTCTGTCTCGAAGACGATCAGTAAATTATTCCTGACCGAGTCCTTTAAATGTGCTATTATTATCTCTATGGAAAAGGAACAATTAAGTAATACTGTTAAACAATTTAGTCCGGAATATCAGTCTACATTAGATGAGATTGATAAAATTTCAAACCTTTCACAGGAAGAGCAGGGAAAATACATTAATGAAAGAATAAAAAAACTTTCTGATACTGCTGAAAAAGGAGAAATGTCGACAAGGGGTAAAAAAGTCTGCAATGGTTTTGTTGGTCCAGACATGCTGATTCGAAGGAATATTCTTGTTGATCCAATTGTCTTAGATGACCCTTCTTTGTATCAAACCATGTTCGAAACCTTGAAGATGTTTAGAGGGGTTGAACACATGAAAGATAAAACCCTGAGACAATTACATATAGGGCTTATTCAGTGGACGATTTCGAAATATTTCGGTAACGAGATCCCGTATAAGGAAACAGAAACTGAAAATCGGAATTTTTATATGGAGCGAAGTGGGGCAGATAGCCCGGAAATATCAATATCTGAGCTTAAGGGCAAGGGGTTTGCGGTTTGTGCAGAAAAAAGTTCTGTAGCCGAAAACCTTTTGGTTTTTTCTGGTCTCGAAGCAAAACTAGTAGTGTCCACCGAATGCCGCATTCCAGAAGAAGCTGAAGAGAGTGGACACTATTATAATATTATTTTGGGACCAACCCAAAAGTTTATTTATGATCCGTCCAATCCTAAGTTGGTCACTAATAGTAATGGAAAATTGATCAATTATAATCCAGCGATGTATCGGATTAGCGATGAGGATTATGAGAAGTTGATGAATGGAGGGGCGGTAACTGTAGTCCATGTGGACACGGAGGTGTCGGATGGTATAGAAAAAAATATCGAAAGTCGACGAGTGTATGGTGGGGTAAAATAATCAAACTGGTATATAGTAAGTAATCGGTGATTAAATAGCAAAGTAAGCAACAATGATTTCCAAAATAGAAGTGGCAATTTTCACCTTGCCTTTTCTCATTTTATTTGTTATTTTAATGTAGCAGACAAAATATGCGCCCATACCCGCTCACTTGAAGACAGGTGCTTCGGGCAAGGCTCAGTTGGCTGATAGTGTTGGTAAAATATGCGCCCATAGCTCAGTTGGTAGAGCAGTCGCCTCTTAAGCGATTGGTCGTAGGTTCGAATCCTACTGGGCGCACATCATAAATATTAAAAACCACCAGCTGTCCCTGGTGGTTTTGTTTATGATGTGCGAGCCGGAGTGCGACGGCACGAGGCGGGGTCGCGGGTTTTTCTAGCAAGAAAAAACCTGTGACCACAATAAGTGTGCGCCCACAAAATTATTTTTCGAAGGAGAAAAGCGTACTCGCGGTCCTACCAGTTTTATTTAATGAGTACTTTTATTTCTGAATATTCTAGAATACGATTATTCTACCTTTTGAAATAATTATCAACGGTTGGTTCTAGGTCGGCAACTTCGTCTAATATTTTATAGTAGTTACCTTTCAAAAGAAAATCTTCTGAATGAAAACCCCAAGTTACAGCTATTGATCCAACACCAGCCTTTTCTGCTTCAATTAGATCACCGAGAGTGTCGGTAATAAATAAACAGTCTTCCTGCTTTAAATCATTATTGACCATTACCATCTTTATTTTTTCAACTTTACTTTTATGTACATCATTACCAAGTATTTCACCAAAAAAGTGCCTTATATTATGCTTGGTCATAAAGTCACGAATAAGATCAGTTTTTGTAGATGAAATCACAACCATTTTATATTTTTCAGATAGATTTTTAAGAGCGTCAGTCATCCCTGGAAAAACTTTTACGTCATTCAATAAACCTCTGCCGTATTCTATAAAATAATCAATTTCATGATTACACTTATCATCATGAACACTATGTTTTTCGAAATCATTAATATTTCCCGTAAAAAAGTTTTGGTAATTATCTATGGTTATATTTGGACAGGTTACTTTTTGCGCTATATAACCATTGTTCAGAGAGTCAGCGATCACACCGTCAAAATCAAATAAAACATACTTATTCATTCCAAAAGTATATCATAATTACCCAGATGGCAGAAAGTTTTCCCTCGAGTCCCACCTCGGGCGTCAAAAAAACACCTTACGGTGTTTATTTTGTGCCCGAGGTGGGACTCGAACCCACACGGCCTTACGACCCCGAGATTTTAAGTCTCGTACGGCTACCATTACGTCACTCGGGCATTTTGGGGCCTTGCGGCCTGGGGTATCATCGGTCACAACTCTCCTTCACACCGTCGTGTTCGGTCGGTCGCGACCCCGCCTCGCGGCCGAACCTTGCTAGGTTCGGACTTCGTTCGCTGCGGCTTTCGATTCTCCCCAAAAAATCGCTAACGCGATTTTTTTGAGGCCTGGGGGAGAATCGAACTCCCGCATATTCCTTTTGCAGAGGAATGCTTTACCACTTAGCAACCAGGCCTTGTCCGTCTTTTGACGGTGTATTTACTACCGCTATATTCTAAAGTTTATTCATCAAATCGTCAATCTTCTGGCGATGCTTCTCTCCGAGGTCCAATTTAAAATCAAAAGTTGGAACGCGTCCGATTCGCACTTCGCTCATAAAATATTTACGAAACTCCCCACGCATACGCTTGAGAAAATCCTCAGCTTCTGGTTGCTTGTGTACTGGCATAACGGTGTAGAGTATATAGGCCAATTTACCAGCGTCCGCGAGCTGAACTCCAGTTACAGTAATGAGAGAGATACGACTGGACTCACGTTGAAGAAACAACGCGGCTTTTTCGCGAATCATTTCTGCCAATCTACCGTCTCTACTTGAATTGTTTTTAATTTCCATATTATTTTTCTATCATCTTATAGGCTACTATTTTATCTCCCGGGGCTGGTTCAACGCTCATCTGCAGTAAACAACCGAACTCGACACCTTCACGCACTTCTTTAGTTTTTTCTTTTTGCTGTTGGAGTCCATTAATTTTGCCTTTACCAATTTCTTCTTCACCACGCATTAACTTCACATCGTCACCAACTTCAATCTTTTCTTTTTCTACTCGGCCACCGATCACATACTTATCTTTGACCGAACTGAAGACTTTGAGAATCTTGGCCTGGCCAGAATTTTCTTCGGCCATAATCTTTGGTGTGCGGGAAGTCATGATTTCTTCCACGTACTCAGAAAGCTTGTAGATAATGTTGAAAAGTTTAATTTCAATACCGTTTCTCTCAGCCATACCACGAGCTTGGGGGTCAACTTTGACTTCAAAGCCGAGTACCAAAGAACCAGGAGTGCTATTGGCAGTCTTGATATCTGTTTCGGTAATATCGCCAACTCCAGAATAAATTACACGAACTTTGACTCGCTCGTTTTTAATCTTGGCTAATTCATGACCCACACCTTCTAGAGTTCCAATATTATCGGTCTTGATAATCAAATCAACAAAAGTAGTGCACTCAGCTTCACCTTCGGCACATGGAGAACAGAAGTTAATTTTGGTAATATCTTCTTTGAAACTACTAGCCAATTCTTCGGCTTCACTCTTGGTGGCAACAGTGGTAAAAGGGTAGCCGGCTTTAGGCATCTTGTTCCAACCGATCACTTTTACTGGAGAAGAGAATTGGGCCTCAGTAATTTTTTTACCAAGGAAGTTTTCCATCATACGAGTCGGAACATAGGCATCACCACAGACTACAAACTCGCTAGGATTGATTGAACCATTTTTAATTACCAAAGTAGCAGACATACCTTTCTTGCTATCCATCATGGTTTCAATCACAGTACCGTCAGCAGGTAGAGTTGGGTCACCACGGAGTTCTTCCATTTCCGCCACAAGCAGCATCATGTCGAGCAAATCAGACACACCTTGGCCGGTCTTGGCTGAGATGGGGACAAAGGGGACTGAGCCACCAAAACCCTCAAGATAGACTTCATTTTCAGCTAGATTGATTTTAATTTTTTCTACATCAGCCCCTGGTCTGTCGATTTTGTTGATAGCGACAATGTATGGCAAACCACTAGCCTTGATACAGTGCAAAGCTTCCAAGGTTTGTTTTTTGACGCCGTCTTCAGCCGAGACCACCAGGATAGCAATATCAGCAATTTCTACACCGCGAGCTCGAATACCACCAAAGGCCTCGTGTCCCGGAGTATCGAGAAAAGTAATTTTATGGCCATTGTGCTCCACTTCATATGCAGAAACTTTTTGGGTAATACCACCAGCTTCGCCGTCAACAATATTGGTTTTGCGAATATAATCTAGGAGCGTGGATTTTCCATGGTCAACATGCCCGACGATACAAATCACCGGTGGACGGACAATTAGGTTGTTTTTATTTTCTGACATAGAAAAATTTAATCCGAGTCTTATGAATTTGACTCGGACTGATTAGTTCAAACGCTCGCTAGTTTCACTGGCCTTGCCGAGAGCATCGCGCTCCTCAACAGTCATTTCAAAGGATGAATTGCCAGCTTTGACCGGCTTGGAAAAGATACTAGTATGCTCTCGTGAATAGAGAGTGGAAATCACTACTCCATCACCGTTTTCGTTTACAAAGGCTGTGGCAAAACTTTGATTGCCACCTTCACCGACGCCACGCCACGGATTGAAACGAATGGTCTCAACACCACTAATAGCCTTCTTGGCCTTGGTGTGAAGTACTGCCAAATGTTTTTCGTTTTCGTTTTGGTCTTTTTCCAAATGTTCTATTTTAGCCTTAAGATTAGCGATAGAATCGTCTATCGTCTCACCTCGGCCAACTAGAAGTTTGCTCAACTTTATTTCCAATCTAATTATCCAAAAAATTAAGAGGAAAAAAATCAAAACCGCGGAAATTAATTTGTAAGTTTCGAGATCCATACAAAAAAGATTATATACCAAAAGGACCTAAAAAACAACTATTCCCGAACTTGGATATATTTTGGTTTTATGTATATAATTATATTCAAAGGTTCCAACTATAAATAAATAACAAAATGGAGGTGTCTCATGAAAAGACAATGCAGTCTAATAGAAATTCCGGAATATAGATGTCTTGTTAGCATTCACCACACTGAAGCAGCGGCAGAAGACCCATTAGAACTCAAGGCCGATGTTTTGGAGATAATCGACAAGCTGGGTGAGAGGAAGGTAAAGAATGCTATCAAAATCAACCGACGAACCTGTACTGTTGGTCAGATTGTGTGGCAGGAAATCCCTGTTGATGATACACCCGAGTCTATCGGAGATCAGAAACAATTTTTTAGTTTACTCGAGTATCTCGGAGTGGTAGCAAAGTCAGATCAGTCTGGATTCGATATTTACTACACTGGTTCCAAAGTGTTGATTCTAAACACTGAGGATGAGAAACTTCATTTTGCCAGGGAAAGCGACGCTGAAGATTACGCCAAACGTTTGTTTGGAGAAAATCTTCAAGAGAAAGGAGTGTCGATTGTCCCATTTGTGGCTGTAGTGGTTTAGGGGGGCCGGCGCGAAGTTACGCGCCGGCCTTTTAATTTGTCCTGTTTTGTGTTTTAATGATTTCAATTATGATGAAGAAAAAGCAAAAGAAAATATATTGTGATGTGGCCGCTAGCTCACCGATTTTACCGGAAGCTGCCAAAGCAATGCTCACAGTGATGAAAGAGGCCTGGGTTAACCCTGGCTCTATTTATGATTTAGGTGTGCAGTCCAAGAATATTTTAGAACAGTCACGTTTGGATATTGCTAATTTTCTTGGGGCTCATGCTCGCGAAATTATTTTTACCTCTGGCGGTACTGAATCCAACAACTTAGCGATTTTGGGAGTTTACAATTATTTTATTAAAGCTGGTTGTAAGTCGGATGATTTACATTTTATCACCACCAATATTGAGCACAGTTCAATTTTGGCAGTTTATGAGGAGTTAAAATCTCGCGGTTGTGACATTAGTATTTTGCCGGTCGAAAAAGATGGACGTTTAAATCCAAAAATTTTGAGAGCAGAAATTAAACCAAATACAGTTTTGATTTCAATTGCTCACGCCAACTCAGAAATCGGAGTGATTCAGAATGTAGAAGAATTGGCAAAAGAAATCCGTCACGCCCGCAAAACTTCTTTTTGGCGTGAAAGCGAAGACATGTTCGGTGCCCCATATTTTCATTTAGATGCTAGTCAATCAGTAAATTATTTACCTTTGGACACAAAAAGTCTTGGGGTAGACCTCATTACTATTGATGGCCAAAAAGTTGGTGCCTCACGTGGTGTGGGGGCTTTGTATATCAAAAATGGTACACCAATAAAACCAATTATGTTTGGCGGTAGGCAAGAAATGGCTTTGCGACCAGGCACAGAAAATGTTTTGTTTGCTGTTGGGTTAGCACACGCTTTAATGCAAGTTAAAAAGATTCAAAACAAAGAGGTTAAAAAGCTTTCGGTGGTGCGTGATTATTTTATTAAAAAGATTCAGAAGGTATTATCTCAAGCAATAATTAATGGTAGTCAAGAGTACCGTTTGCCTAATAATGTGAATTTCTCATTACCTAGCACAGATGCAGAATTTATTCTTTTGCAATTGGCCGAAAAAGGTATTTATTGCTCAGCCAAAAGTGCTTGTTTGCCCAGTGAAGCTGGTTCGTATGTAATAGAAGCTGTATCGGATAATAAGGCCACAGCCAAGTCGTCTTTAAGATTTACTTTTGATAGCAGTTTGTCCAAAAAGGAAGTGGATTATATTGTAAAAGTTCTTAAAGAGGAAATCATTAAATAGGCATTTGTTAAAATACAATTTTTGTATTATTATATAGCCATGGAGAATCTTAATAAACAGCAAATAATTCTACTCACACTACTTGTGAGTTTTGTTACTTCCATTGCGACTGGTATCGTGACTGTTTCTCTAATGGACCAAGCTCCAGCTGGTGTGACTCAGACCATTAACCATGTGGTAGAAAGAACAATTGAGAAGGTTGTTCCGTCTGATACTAATCCGAATCAAATCGTAAAAGAGACGGTCGTTATCAATGAAGACGACAAAGTTTCTGAGGTGATAGATAAAAACAGAAGTGCTCTAGTCCGTATATATGGAACCAATGAAGGCGGCATTTCTAAATTTTTCGGAGTTGGTGTTGAAATAAGTAAATCTGGAATCATTGTCGGTCCGAACGTTGTTTGGGAAAATCTTGAAACTAGTAAAATTGAAGCAGTTATTTCTGACGGTTCACGCATAAGCCTTAAAAAACTTTTAGTTGATTTTGATACTAAGAACGCCTTTTACAAAATATTACCAGATAAAGATGGTAAGATTACTGACAAAATTAGTCCTTCTAGTATGGCAGTTAATGCACCTAAATTGGGTCAGAGTGCAGTGTTGATTTATGGAGAAAAACGCGATGTTGTTTTAACCGGAATCGTTTCCAGTCTTGTTCCAAGAACATTTACTACAGTTGTAGCTTCCTCGACATCATTTGGTGCAGCTGACGAAAAGAAAACCACGTATCGTTTTATTGATACCAATATGAATACTGCTAATATTGCTGAGGGTTCACCTCTGTTTAATCTCTCAGGTGAGTTGATTGGTTTCAAAATGGTTGACGAAGATCTTTTCGTTTCCCCGGATCTAATCAAGGCTGATTACAAGATTCTTGAATCTGATTTGTCTAACAATGCCACCTCCACCACTCGCTAGTTGACCCAAAAGCACAATCTGTTATTCTATTTAAGAACTTAATTAATTTAACCAATTTTTGCTATGCCTCCAATCAACAATTTCACTACCAAAGCCAAGGAATCGATTCGCCGAGCCCATGAGCTGGCTATTGAGCGAGGGCAGAATCATGTTAATCCAATTCATCTATTGGCCTCTTTGGTTTTACAAGAAGACAGCATCGTCAATTCTATTTTAGATAAAATGGAGGTGGATACTGTGCTTTTGACGGATTCACTTTTGGAGGCGATTGAAGGAGATGGTTCTTCAAATACCGTTGCCCCTTCTATGCAAATGTATCTGACTCCAGATTTAGCAATGGTTTTGGATAATTCCAGTAAAGTGGCGAAAGAGCTCAAGGATGAGTTTATCTCCACCGAACATTTGTTTTTGTCTTTGTTCGATACTCCATCTGCGGCCAGGGACTTGATTGGACGTTTTAAACTTGACCGTAATAAGATTATGGCGACCTTAAATGAGGTGCGTAATTCGCCAACTCCAATTCAGTCTCCAAAACAATTTAAAGTGCTGAGCAAATTTACTCGCAGTCTAACCAAGATGGCCAAGGAAAATAAACTTGACCCAGTCATTGGTCGTGATACCGAGATTTCTCGTATTATCCAAATATTATCTCGACGTACCAAAAATAATCCAATCTTGATTGGTGAAGCTGGTGTAGGAAAAACCGCTATTGCTGAAGGTTTAGCCAATCGTATTGCCCAAGGTGATGTTCCAGATTCTTTAAAAGATAAAGATATTGTTTCACTTGATATTGGACTTTTGATTGCTGGCACAAAATATCGCGGCGAGTTCGAAGAGCGTCTAAAAAATATTATTAAAGAAGTCGAGCGAGCCGAAGGCAAAATAATTTTGTTTATTGATGAACTTCATATGATTGTTGGTGCTGGTTCATCTGAGGGTTCACTCGATGCTTCCAACATGTTAAAGCCCGCTTTGGCGCGTGGAGAGCTCCGAGTTATTGGGGCGACAACATTTAAAGAGTATCAAAAGCATATCGAAAAGGATCCAGCTTTGACCCGCCGTTTTCAGCCCGTCTATGTGAATGAACCATCGATTGAAGACGCTATCGCAATTTTGCGTGGTCTCAAAGAAAAATATGAGTTGTATCACGGTGTCCGTATTACCGATGAATCTATTTTGGCAGCTGTCAATTTATCGTCGCGTTACATTTCAGATAGATTCTTGCCGGATAAAGCCGTGGACTTGATTGATGAAGCGTCATCAGCTTTGAAAATTTCTTTGGAAAACATGCCACCAATTTTGGAAGAAACTCATCGCAAAGTCATGCGCCTTGAGATTGAACGTGAAGCCTTGAAAAAAGAAGCTGAAGAAGGGAAGACCGATGCCCAAAAACGCACCAAGATTATCGAGAAAGAAATTGCTGACTTGAAAGAAAAGACGGCCGAGACAGAGCTCAAGTGGAAAAATGAAAAGGAAACTATTGCTACTATAAAAGATGCCAAGAAGAAATTAGAAACCTTGCGCTTAGAAGCCGAGGAGTCAGAATCCAAAGCCGACCTAACTCGCGCGGCTGAAATTAGATATGGTGAAATACCAGCCGTAGAAAAAACTTTAGACACCGCGGCCAAGAGATTAAAAAAATTGCAGTCATTCCGCAGAATATTAAAAGAAGAAATTACAGAAGCAGATATTGCCGATGTCGTTTCTCGTTGGACTGGTGTACCTGTCTCTCGCATGCTTGAGGCTGAAGCGGAAAAGCTTGGCCGCATGGAACAAGAATTGGAGAAGAGAGTGGTTGGTCAAGATGAAGCTGTCCGAAAAATTTCAGACACCATCAAGCGCTCTCGTGCCGGCATTTCTGATCCCAATCGTCCGATTGGTTCATTTATCTTCCTCGGCCCAACCGGTGTCGGTAAAACTGAGCTAACCAAAGCCTTGGCTGAGTTTATGTTTGATGATGATAAATCTTTGATTCGCTTGGACATGTCTGAGTACATGGAAAAACATTCTGTCTCCAAGCTAGTCGGTGCACCTCCTGGCTATGTCGGTCACGAAGAAGGCGGATCATTTACGGAAACAGTTCGTCATCGTCCATACTCTGTAATTTTGTTTGATGAAATTGAGAAAGCTCATCCGGAAGTCTTTAATATTTTGCTTCAGATTTTGGATAATGGTCGCTTGACTGACTCTAAGGGTCGCGTAGTGAACTTCCGCAACACAGTGATTATTTTGACATCGAACATTGGTGCCCAATATATCGACAAGATGGAGAGACTTGGTTTTAATAGTGAAAATTCTGTAGAGAGTGACTATAAGGAAGCCAAGACCAAAGTAATGAATAGTCTGAAAGAATTCTTCCGACCAGAATTTTTGAACCGTCTTGACGATGTAATTATCTTTGACGTTTTAAGTAAAGAAGTGATTCGTCAGATTGTTGATATCCAAATTGATATTGTTCGTAAACGTTTAGAAAACAAAGGTATGAAATTGACTCTATCAAAAGAGGCTGTCGAATATCTGGCTAAGGAAGGTTACAATCCGCAATACGGTGCTAGACCTTTGAAGAGATTGATTCAAGATAAAATTTTAAATCCTGTAGCTCATTTCATGATTGCTAAAGGTTTAATGAACAGTGGAGATATTAATGTGACGATGAAGGGCGGGGAAATATTGGTAGAGTCGAAGAAGGGGAAGAAGATTGGAAAGTAAAAAATAAAACCACTCAGTGTAAATGGGTGGTTTTGTTATTAAATATTTTAGGATAAAAGTGAAAGCCCGGTACGCCATCAGTTATATGGACAATACCGGGTTGAGACCTAGGTGGTCTCGGGTTTTCAACATTATGGGGGTATGGTTGAAAAATAACTTGGCACGACACCCCAGTGTCGCGGAAGTCCATGATCAACTTCATAGTGGTTATACGTTAGGCATATTATGATGCCGAACGGGCCACAGAGAAGTGTATGGGTACTCATGGACAAGGAACCCAATCTGATATGAGTATAGCATATTCAATATGTATTGTCAAGTGAATTGTGTTTTTATTAAACAAAGCACAAAAATCACTAGTATTATGGCCAATTTTAATGGGTGCAGTGAAAAATTGAAAAACTTTGCTTAAAGAAAAAACTAGAAGTTAATTATCCAGGCAGATTGAGTTATGTAGTCAGAGCCTTCAAGAATCTTTTTCGTTTCCAGGGCTTCCACGTCAGTTAATTTGAATCTTTCTGCCAATACTCCAGACAGACCTTCAACTTTTCTATCTTGTATCTTTTCAAAGTTTAGATCTAGTTCTTGCATAAAACCCTCAATATGTTTTGGTGTGCTGAAAAAGAACTCATTTCTCTTAAGCTTTGGAATAATTCCGCTAAAAAGTTTTTCAGAAGCAGTTTGTAATGGAATAGGATTATCAGAATCTGCGCCTTGATGCTGAATAATCGCGATTTTTTTTGTTATCCTTTTGATTTCAGTTAAGATTTTATTTTGATCCTCGAAAGTATTCCAAGCAATAGAGTAGCGAGCGATAACTACATCAAAAGCTTTGTCGGAAACAGGAATATTCTTCAGGTTGGAGATAATTTTCTTCATGGCTTGATTATCCTTTAAATCATCCCCATTTACATCAATGGCTGTCGTTATAAAATTGTAATCAGGCAGGAGCGAAATAAAGTCCGTGAGAAATGCTCCTTTGTGGCTTCCCAAGTCGGCCAAAGTATATTCACCTGGATTTAATTTTTCTTTTAGTTTGTTTGTCAAAAATTGAGCTGACTCCTTGTAAATTAGTTTAATAGCCTCAGTAGATCCTTCACCGTGAAAGAGAATGTCAGCGTTAGCACCTTGGTCTTTTTGATTCATATCTAAATAGTATAAGATAGTTACAAAATTTTGCCAAACCACCAACCGCATTTACTTATAGACATTTTCTAAATATTGGTTATAATAGCCAGGTAAGTAAATATGCGCAGGTGGCGGAGTGGTCAATCGCAGCAGACTGTAAATCTGTCGCCCATTGGGCTACGGGGGTTCAAATCCCTCCCTGCGCACACGAAAACAATCGACCGGAGACGGTCGATTTTTTCTTTGCGTGCGCAGGGAGGGATTTGAAAGACGGAGCACACGGAGCGGAGCTAAGTCCAAGTCTACCAAGACTTGGGTGCGAGTCCGGGTCGGAAAAATTCACGAGTGACGATGAGTGAATTATTTCTGACAATTCCCTCCCTGCGTAGGGATTTGAAAGACGGGAGAATATTTTTAGTAAAAAATTTGCTGAGACGGGGTCGCGAGTACTTAGACTTTTGAAATTTTGTAATTTCAAAAGACTTAGTAACTCGTGACCAAATCCCTCGCACACTATGTACGTTTGGCTTTTCTCTCGTTTTACGCTAATATACACCTTGTGAACAAGGATAAACGACAAGGCTTAAGAACCTGGCTGGAAATTGATACCAAAGCGGCAAAACACAACTTTGCTGAGTTTCGACGTACCATTTCTCCCAAGGCGAAAATTATGGCGGTTGTAAAATCCAATGCTTATGGTAATGGCTTCTTTGACTACGCCAAACTCATTGATGAAATAGGGGCAGACTGGCTAGGTGTGGACTCTGTGATTGAAGCCAAAACTTTGAGAGGTGAGGGAATAAAAAAACCGATTTTGATCATGGGTTATACTTTGCCAGAAATGCTATCAGTTGCTGCTAAAAATGATGCCTCAATTTCTGTTTCTAACTTTGAATATTTTAAGCACCTAGCACAGTTGAAAGAAAAAAATAAAATCAAAATACATATCAAGGTAGACACCGGGATGCGCCGCCATGGTTTTGACGTTAAAGATATGAAGAAACTATTTTCGGAAATAAAAAAACTAGCCAACAAGATTGAGATTGAAGGTTTGTATACTCATCTGGCTAATGCAGCAGATAAAGACCTGTCCGAAAAGCAAATCGCTGAATATAAAATCTGGAAAAAAGAATTTGAAAACAAGGGCTACAAACCACTACATCATGTTTGTGGTACTGGCGGCACTATGCTCCACCCAGAGGCTCATTTTGACCTGGTGCGAGTAGGTATCGGTCTGTATGGTATGTGGCCGAGCCCAGAGGCTAAAATGATTGTTGGTGACAAAATGAATTTGAAGCCAGTTCTGTCTTGGCGAACCGTGGTGGGCGAAATAAAAAAACTCAAAGCTGGAGAGGGAATTAGTTATGATTTGTCCGAAGTGGTTAGTCGCGATACTGTCGTGGCGGTGTGCCCGATAGGTTATTGGCATGGCCTATTCCGCTCTATGTCTAGCAAGGCCAAGTTTTTGGTGAATGGTGTACCTTGCAAGGTCCTTGGTCGTGTTTGTATGGATATTGTTATGATTGACGTCACCGACGCAGGTAAAGTAAAGATTGGTGATGAAGTGACGATTGTTGGTAAATCAAAAAATTCTGAAAACACTATGGAGTATTTAGCTGAGACGGCGGGTACCTCAGCTTACGAATTTTCCACCAGAATCAATCCATTGATCAAGAAAATTTTGCTATAGTTGACTCTCGGTCTATTCAGGAGTATTTTTATTATAGGCTTTGTTCTAACTACAACCATCAAGGAGGAAAACTATGAACTGGTTTTTGATCTGTTTGGTGATTATTCTATCTGTCGTCTGTATATGGGCAATCGTCTGGGCTTTTAAAGCAAATATTAAAGCTTGTGCCGACTTGGATAAACAACATCCAAGGCCACCAGTTGAGCCCAGTGATTGATTCGTTGGCGCAAACCACCGTTGTTTGTGTGCAAGCACAGGTAAACCAACAGAAAGGAACACCATGAAAAAGTACTACCCATCACAAGATGGCGTGTACAAGATCCTGCCGGTCTGAAGGGCACGAAGGTTTCGAAGTATTCACACTTCTGATCTTCAGCACTAAAACCGTCCTCTTCTCCCAAGGGGCCGGTTTTATATTTGGGAAAATATATGTTGACAAAAATATATTTTGGTGTATTATTTATTTTGAAGCACATTGAAACGCCATTTTTCGAAAAGGAGAGGTATTATGCTAAAACTGATACTGACTTTATATACAGCTCTTACGGAAACGTTTGTGGTTGGTAGTGGAGATTTTCCCGCTTTACCCGTGGAACATATAGAAATGTTCTGCATCGAACCAATGGAATCTTTTGGGATTCCGCTATTGGGTCTAGGTAAACCCGAACTTCAAGATACTGCTTATTGCAACGCTTTCCGCGGTCAGAGCTTTTTCGAAACCGCGTTTATTCTGGGGAGATACCCAAGTGGTTTCAAGTGACCACCTGGGTATATAGATCGCCCGTTTAAGCCTGCCGGCCGCCCTTTCTCCAGATGGGTGCGCCGGCTTTTTCATTTATAGACCCTTGCTTTTTACTAAAACATAATATATACTTGCTTGGTATTAAACATTAAATTTATGTCACAAGTCCAATTGATCAAACTCGGCTGTAAAACCTGTAAGCGAATTAATTACTGGAGCCGTAAGAATAAGAAGAAAGTTGAGCGCAAAATTGAGCTCAAGAAACTCTGCAAATGGTGTAAAAAAGTTACCATTCACAAAGAAGTTAAGAAATAATTCTAAAACAAAAAACCGCGAGAGCGGTTTTTTGTTTGGTTGCTGAAAACAATATTTTAGGTTAAGATAGTTGGGTTAGGGTCCATAGTTTCAATGGTAAAACATCGCACTCCAAACGCGAGGTTCCCCGTTCGAGTCGGGGTGGGCCCGCAAATAAAAACGCCGAAAGGCGTATTTTTATTTGCGGGCCCACAGCAGACAAACTGCTTTGTCTGCGTCCCGACTCGAAAGACGGAGCCATGTTTTTCTAGTAAGAAAAACAGGCGAGTCAGGATCGTGAAAATTAATCAATGACGATTGATTAATTATTCCTGATGATTCGGGGTGGCCCCGACTCGAAAGGCGCAAGTATATTTTGCTTTGCAAAGCAAAATACTGAGCCGGGATCGCGGAATTTTGTGAGCGACGGCGAGCAAAATATTTGTGACGATTCGGGGTGGATTATTTAACCGCCGACAATTTAGAATATTCCCGATGATTCGGGGTGGGCCCATCTCCTCGGTTTATTTTTTTGTCATAAACTTTCTTATCAACTTCGCAATCCTATTCTTATCTTTAAGTTCAAACCATTGAATATTTCTATCACGGCGAAACCAACCCTTTTGTCGGCGAGCATATTGCCAGATAGCCGAGTTCAATTGTTCTATCATCTGGTCTTTGGTTATCTGTCCTGTGAGATAGCGGGTGAGATAGCGATACTCCAAACCAAAACCCTCCATGCGTTTCCAAGACACCCCATTATCATGAAGTTTTCTAATCTCTCTTAACATGCCCACCTTTAATCTTTTGATTAAACGTTTATAGATTCTTTCTTTCAAAACTTCATCAGGTGCAATAACTCCGATTTGTAGTACATTATATGGCTGTGATGTTTGAACCGGCGGGACTGAACCAATAGTTAAAACAATTTCCAACGCTCGAACAATTTTTACTTTGTTATTTTTATCAATACGGTCAAAAGTCTTTTTGTCCAATCTTTCCAATTGTCTGAGCAGGGAAGTCAGAGTTTTCTTTTCTAATTTAGCTCGTAGAATTTTATTTGGTTTAACACTCGGATAAACAACATCATTGATAACAGCTTGAATATAGAAGCCAGTGCCACCACATATAATAGGAGTGTTTTGACGCTCCAGAATGCCCTTGATCGCCTTGTTGGCGTCTCTTTGGTATTTTGTTACATTGTATTCCGTCATTGGTTCTACGATGTCTAAGAGATGGTGGGGAACACCAAGCATTTCTTTCTTGGTGATCTTGCCAGTACCAATAGTCATACCGCGATAGATTTGACGGGAGTCAGCACTAACAATCTCGCCATGAATATCTTTGGCGAGTTCTACGGCGAGGTCACTTTTACCGACAGCGGTTGGACCGAGGATAACGATTAATTTTGGTTTAGCAGACATTGATTTAAGATTGGCACAAGAATAGGCGTTTGGCAAGGTACAAAGGGTTACCCTTTGTACCTTTGTAAAAAGAAAACCAGCCGAGGGGCTGGTTTGGTGTGATTGAGGGCAGTGTTATTTCTTGCCCTTGGCTTTTTGGAGTTGGAGCTTGGCCTCATCGAGAAGGACTTTGGTCTCAGTTTTTTGAGTGGGTGTTTGATTGCGCTTCTTGAAAAGCCTATTCAAACGTACAACTTTGTCCTCGGCGATTTGGATAGGGCTTTGACCCCGTCTGTGGAACATGTCTTCTGACATAATTATAATCCTTTTGGGTTAATGGCAAAAACCGTTGCCATATGTTTATCTGTGAATGATATTAGAACATTTTGAGTGGAATGGCAAGGGGGGGAGACGGGAGAGAGACTTGGTCACGAGTTTCTTCCTCGTCGTCGCCGAAAGAATAATCCGGGAGAGAGACTTGGTCAGGCGTTCTTGGTTCGTCGTCACTCACCAAGCCGCACGACCCTGACTCGTGCTGGGATTCTGCTGAATCCCGACTTCGCTACGCTCCGTGCACTCCGTCCTTCAAGTCTCTCTCCCGGCACATATAAAACAAAAAAGCGCTCTGCGCGCTCTTTTAGTTTGTGCCGGGAGAGAGACTTGAACTCTCACGAGCTTGCGCCCGATAGATTTTGAGTCTATTGCGTCTACCATTCCGCCATCCCGGCATTTACCTTTGAGATTCAAAGGCAAAATCAGTTTATCATAAATGTTTTTAGAGGACAAGATGTTTTGACAATGTGATATAATGTGTGTTATACTAACTTTAGAGTTCTCTAACGTTTCCAGTATTAACCCAGGATGAAAGGAAGTGCCTCATGAAAATCATGTTATCACCAATCGCTAGTCTGAAATGTGGTGTCGATTCGACACTGCTGGCAGGACTCATTGATGGAGGAGCTATCGAAGTTTCTGAAATAGCTCAGAGTTCCGTCGAAGCGGCGATGAAGGATGTTGTGAATGAGACTGCCAGCAAAAGTTTTCTTGTCTATTCATTGGCCGATTGGCTCGAAGCTCACAAGAATGAAAACATCTTGTTTGACAACTTGCCACAACCCAGTGACATCCTTCGAATCGCTTTCGAGGTGCACACCTATATTCCCAAAAGAAATACGGTGTTCATTATTCCGACTGTGATCGAACCAGAAGTTGAAGACCCCCACAAACAGATCATCACGGTTGATCGTTACCTGGCAGTGTTGGTGGAAAATATCCACGGCGGGTGGCATCATGTCATTCGAACTGTTCAGGTGGGTCGGTTGCCATCCTTTCTTGAAGACAAGAATTTCGACGTTTACATTGTCGGGCTCGAACCTCAAACTGTACCTGACATCAAAACCCTGCTTGGGTAATCAGTGGAGCAATGTGGCCGGCGGAAATCATTTCCGCCGGCCCATTTTCTTTTTAAAATTTTGCAAAAAATTTCTCCACATTTTCTCCACTTTTGTCACTTTTTCTTTTCTACTTTTTAATGCTAAAATACTCTCATAATAATAAAAATAATATGGTTCAATTTTTCAATGATTCAATCTTTTGGGTAGAAGTCGAGAAGATCAAACCCAATCCATATCAGCCGAGAAAAGAGTTTGATGATGCCAAACTCAATGATTTGTCTGACTCTATTCGTCAGTACGGTATCTTGCAACCACTGGTGGTCACCCGTAAAGAAATTACCACCGAGGATGGGGGATTGGCTGTAGAGTACGAACTCATCTCCGGTGAACGCCGTTTGCGCGCTTCCA
Source organism: bacterium (assembly GCA_037147155.1). Lineage (GTDB taxonomy): Bacteria > Patescibacteriota > Minisyncoccia > Phycocordibacterales > GWA1-40-21 > JBAWVR01. The sequence continues at coordinate 26,638 of JBAWVR010000002.1, forward strand.
AGCTAGCCGGCTTGTCTCAAGTGCCGGTTTTGATCAAAGCTTCTGAAGACAATGACTTGGTAAAGTTGGAATTGGCAATTATTGAGAACTTGCAACGTGAAGATTTGAATGTAGTTGACCGTGCTCGCTCTTTCCAAAAGTTGGCTGATGAATTTGGTTTGAAACATGCCCAGATTGCCCAAAAGGTAGGTAAGAGTCGTGAGTATGTTTCCAACAGTTTACGTGTGCTCGCTTTGCAACCAAGTATTTTAGATGCTCTTTCTGCTGGTAAGATTTCTGAAGGCCACACTCGACCGCTTCTTATGTTAGCTGACCGACCGGAAGAACAAGACACTTTGTTTAAAGAAATTATTTACAAGCGTTTGACTGTGCGTGAAGCCGAGGCTATCTCAAGACGTGTTGCCTATGATAAGGTGCGCAAGAAGGAATACATTGTTGATCCTGAAATCTTGGAGATGGAAGAAAAAATGGCTGAATCATTTGGTACTAGAGTAAAAATTGAACGCAAAGAAACTGGTGGCAAGGTAACTATCGACTTCTTCTCGAACAAAGATTTGCACGAAATCCTAGACGTGGCCATGGGACAAAAGAAAATTACCGATCCACATGCTGTACTCAATCGTCATATCAGTGATGTGGCCGCCAAAGAAAAAGAGTCCGCACCAGTCGTTGCTCCAGTTCCACAACCCGTAACAGTTTCTTCAGAAGTTGTTGCTACAATAACTCCTGAGGCGGAAGCTGAAGTCCGACCAGATACTATTGAGCATGTGGCTCCATTTATTGAAACAGCTATTGTAAATAATATTATGGCGGAGACACCGATCGAGACACCAATCGAGGAATTGGATGATCGATCAAAAGAAGAAATCGCTCAGGCCAATAATACCGATGACGATGATATCTATTCTGTAAAGAATTTCTCAATCTAAAAGGAAAAACACCCTGGCCACGGCTAGGGTGTTTCGTTTTGTGATAGGTTGGACAGAAATGCGTAGAATTCCTGTGGGATTTCCTCTTCGTCAGAAAATCTCACAAAGTATTCTGCTGTTTCGGAACCAAATGAAGTTTTTTGAAGGTGTGGACGAAATATTGTGTGATTGATACCAATTTCATCCAACATATGGCAGGCGAGTGGTAGAGTCGTCTCACCTTCATTGATTTCCCTCGCTTCCGAACTGTAGAGAATGGTGTCTTTGCCACCGCTTATGGCCAAGAAAATCACCACTGTGACATTTTTGTATCCGAACATGATTTCCCCCTTTGTTGAAAGTGCTAGTTTGTTTTCTATAATAAGCTTACTCTCGATTTTTTGACTGGTCAAGAATTAGAAAACCAAGCAGTTAGGCTCGGTTTTCTAATTTTACTTTTCTAGTTTGTCTGGTCGATTGTTTGCACAGAGTTTGTTTGAACATCTGTCAGGAATAGTCTTGGTTCCGACCATCATCAAATCGCCGCACAATTTACATATTTCACCAGTTGGTTTGGACTTAATGATGTATTTACAGTCTGGATAATTGGTACAGCTATAGAAGAAACCAAAACGTCCACGTTTTTGGGTCATCAAACCGTCTTTACATTTTGGACATTTAACGCCGGTAGAATTTAGTTTCTCAGCCTCCAAATCTTTTTTGATGAATTTACATTTTGGGTAGTTGGCACAAGCTACAAAGCGACCAAACTTTCCATCACGTTCTACGAGATTGGCTTTGCCACATTGAGGACAGAGTTCGCCAGTATCTTTTGGACCAGTCATCTCTTCACCAGTGATAGTTCTAGCTCCATCACAATCAGGATATTTAGCACAGCTCAAAAACTTGCCGGAGCGACCGAGTTTGATGATCATTGGGCCCTGACACTTTGGACATTTCCATTTAGCATCGGCGTCACCTAGACTGGTGATCTTATCACTCTTTTCTTTGGCTTTGACGTCCTTTAAGAATGGACCATAAAAATCTTTCAAAGTTTTCAAATATTCAGCTTTACCTTCGGCGATGAAGTCTAGCTTGTCTTCCATTTCTGCAGTAAAAGTATCACTGATATATTCAGCAAAATTTTTCTCAAGAAAATCACTAACCACTTCACCAGTATCAGTTGGGTGCAAGGCTTTTTCTTGTTTTTCTACATAACCACGGTCTTGAATCGTTTTAATGATAGACGCATAGGTAGATGGACGGCCAATACCACGCTTTTCCAATTCTTTGATTAGCCCTGCTTCACTATAGTGAGCTGGTGGCTCAGTACTTTTCTGTGTATCAGTCAAATCCAGCAATTTCAATTTTTCGCCGACAGTCATAGCCGGCAATTCAACTTCTTCACCACGAGCATCAGTCTCAGCCGCGAGCCAGCCAGGGAAAATAATTCTATTGCCATTGGCAGAGAAAATTATTTCTTCTTTATCACCAATATTTACAGACACCTTGGTACGACTGATTTTGGCATCAGCCATCTGGCAGGCGAGCACACGATTACGAATCAAACGATATAATTTTTCTTGCTCGGTATTAAGATTGCCGATATGGTCTTTGGAGATATCGGTGGGGCGAATAGCTTCGTGCGCTTCTTGAGCGTTCTTGCTCTTCTTGGTGAAGACGCGAGGTGAGACATATTCATTACCAAAATCTTTGGCAATCAAAGCGTGAATTTTGGGCAATGCCTCTTTGGACAAGTTGGTGCTGTCGGTACGCATATAGGTGATGAGACCAGATTCGTAAAGTTTCTGAGCAATACCCATAGTACGTGATGGGGCAAAACCGAGACGTGATGAGGCCGACTGTTGCAGTGTGGAAGTGGTAAAAGGGGCCTTAGGAGAGCGTTTAGCTTCGGCTTCAGTCAAATCAGCGACAATCCAGTCCTTGGACTTACCTAGAGCCAGAATCTTTTCAACTCGTTCTTTGGTTTCTGGTTTTTCTTCACACTCCAAAGTCAGAGCCACTTTTTTCTGAGTTTCAGTTTGGGCAGTTAGGACCCAATATATTTGCGGAATAAAAGCGCGGATTTCGCGTTCACGTTCCATAATGATGCGGAGGGCCGGGGATTGAACACGACCGGCGGATAGGCCATAACGAACTTTCTTCCAAATGAGACCTGACAAATCATAACCAACGAGACGGTCTAATACGCGACGAGCTTCTTGGGCTTGTCTTAGATTGTCATCAATTTGGCGCGGATGTTCCAAAGCTTCTTTCACAGCATTTTCAGTAATTTCATGAAAGGCAATACGCTTTGGTTTTTTGAGACCAATGGTTTCCTTCAAGTGCCAAGCAATAGCTTCACCTTCACGGTCGGGGTCAGTCGCTAAAATCACTTCGTCAGCGTCTTTAGCTAGGGCGCGGAGTTCGGCTACAACTTTTTCTTTGCCCGGGGAGATTTCGTAGTGCGGGATAAAACCACCTTCGATATCGATGGCTTTTTTATTACTTTTTGGGAGATCACGAATATGACCAACGCTCGCTTTAACGACGTAATCCTTGCCGGCATATTTGGAAATAGTATGAGCCTTGGCGGGGGACTCAACAATCAATAATTTAAAATTATTTTTGGTACGCATGGGTTTGTTCTTTCCAGTATTACACGAAAACACACATTCTGGCAAATTAATGAAATCTTTTTATGCTATTTTTTATAAATTTCACCAGCATTTTCTTTAATCATTCCTTTGAGCTCCATGAGGGTTAGAACTTGATTGAGATCCCGAGCTGATAGTCCAGACCGACGAGATAGTTCATCTCGGTCAACAGGAGTGTCCAAACATTGTAGAATTCGAATTTCATTTGGCGAACAATCGGTTAAATCAAGTTTCTTTTGTATATTGTCACCAACAGATGCTAACCCAAAAGCTTCTAAAATATCTTGTGAAGAAGTTATCGGTATAGCGCCAAGTTTGAGTAGTAGATTTGGTCCTTCAGAAGTGTCGGAGAAAATTGAACCCGGTACGGTCATCACATCACGATTGTAGTCAGTGGCCAGTCTAGCTGTGATTAATGTACCTGATTTAATTTCAGCTTCAATCACGAGTACCGCATCAGCTAGTCCAGCCATTAAACGATTGCGTCTAGGGAAGCTCCAGGCAGTGGCATGAAAGTCTGGTTCGTACTCTGATAGGAGTAATCCACCACAATCTAAAATCTTTTCCGCTAGTCTCTTATTAGATGAAGGATAAATCACTTTCTCATCCAGTCCTGAGCCAGGAATCGCCATAGTCAAAATATTATTATCAATTGCTGTCTCGTGAGCAATGGTATCGATACCGAGTGCTAGTCCAGATAATATAACAATCGGGTAACCAGCGAGACCTCTAATCAATTTCTCACACACCTCACGTCCATAGGTAGTAAATTTTCTCGAACCCACCACAGCCAAAACTCTCATCCCTTTGTTTGGCCAAGTGCCACGATAAAAGAGCTTTTTAGGTGGCTCGGGAATTTCCTTTAATTTATTCGGAATTTCGTTGCTGTCCAATTGCTCAATTTTAAAATCTACGAAAGTGCTCATATATTGAAAATATTTTAACATTTATTTTAAAAAATTAAAAAACAGGGTCCCAGTCATCTGGAACCCTGCGTGATCAAAAGTGATCAGTAAAGTACTATTTCTTTTTCTTCAATGCGTCAAGGTTGGCTTGAGCTTCTGCCGCGGCCTTCTTGGCAGCACGAAGTGTATTTCTGCGATCCTTTCTTGCTTGTTCGACAGATTTATTTCGGTGTCTATGAGTTCAGCTAACCTGATCTTTCGAAGGATTTCCCAACGAATAATCAGTCTGGCAGAGGGAGAGCCGTGAGCAAAGGATTCTTCAGTGATAGACATCCCATTATTAATGGGAACGTCATCATCGTCTTCAGTTCTTTGTCTCGCAGCCTCTTCAACGACTTGTCTCAGCACCTTGATGTGGTTGCGGCTGAGTTTCGCCAGAAGCTTTTCGTTGTCATCAAACACGTCAAGCATTCGAATGTCCGCCAAAAGTTCGAGCATCCAAATTCGAGTCTCACGGATTCTTTGCTGAAATGCCGACTTTCTTTCAGCAATCTCATATCTCTCTTGGAGTGAACGCCATCTGTCATCGTTCGCGCTCCACTTCCACAAGAAAACCGTGAATTTTCTGAGAAAGTCGCACATAATCTCTTCATTGTGCGACAATTTTTCGGAATTCTTTCCCGACCAGCGTAAATTTTTTGCAACACCCTTTTCGGTTCTAAGAAAACTTTTCAGGTGTGGATAAAAATTTTCCTCAAGAAGGGAAAACCAGAATTCAGCAAAACGATTTCTGTCGACATAAAGTTCTCGATCTTTGAAGAAGTTCTGGCAGAGCTGATTGAAGGCTTTTTCGGCAAGTGAGGCCTTGATCTTGCTTATGCTTTTACTTACCTGCTTGTCGTCCTCCATCCAATAGACTTTATAGTCGTTCTGGTCGATGATATTCTTACCATCTGGAAAGTCGTAGTTGACCAGTCGTCCTTCAGTCAGTCTCAAATAAAAGATTATTCTGTCCATGTAGGTGAATTCCGGTTCGCGCCAGTCCAATCTGCTGATTGGGACGGTGAAGCCATCGAAGATGCGAGAGCTGATGTCGTTGATACAACCATCCTGTCTCGCGCGTTCAAAACGCTTCAACCAATCATACCAATTTGCAATTGGGAGGATTGGCTTTTCCCACATCAGAGGATGTACATCCGCTGGTGGAATCAGACTTTTAGGTTCAGGTTCTTGTCTGGATGCCTTGTCGAGCCCGATTCGTTCTTTCATGGTCGTTCTCCTTCGATACTTTGGGTTATGCCCCGCGCTATTGGCGGGACGGTTTTAGCTTCGTCTCATTTGAGACGAGCTTCTTGTTGCTAAAAAATTGGCAATAAAAAGCTCGCCTCAAAAACATGATGTTAATGAGCTGTTTGTTCTGAATACACACTTCCACTCTAGTTGTGTTTAGTCAAAGGATTGTTGGCTGTAATTTGCGGAGCAAATTCCAGCCTGAATTTCACCATTTCCCGTGACTTTTTCCTAGTTTTCTTATATTATAGAGAAGTATTATTAATTAGGCCGATAGGCCACACCACATTTTATGTTAGATATAAAATTCATTCGCGAGAATAAAGACTTGGTAGCCGCAGGTGCTATCAAAAAGCACGTCAAAATCGATATTGACGAGCTTATTAGAATTGATGATAAACGTCGCGAGATGATGACATCTTTTGAATCTAAGCGCGCCGAGCAGAATGCCGCTTCTCAGAAATTGCCACAAATGCAGAATCCAGAAGAAAAAGCTCAACTTCTCGCCGAGATGAAAGTTTTGAAGGAGGAAATGGCCAAAGAAGAAGAAGGTCTGAAGGAAGTAATGAAAACTTGGCAAGCTATGATGCTCCAGGTGCCTAACATTCCCGACATGTCTGTGCCAGAAGGCAAAGATGATTCTGAAAACAAAGAATACAGTACTTGGGGTGAAGTACCAAAGTTTGATTTTCCAGTCAAAGACCACATCAAGCTTTTGGAAGACTTGGATTTGGCTGATTTTGAAGCCGGAACAAAAGTTGCTGGTTTTCGCGGTTACTTCTTAAAGAACGAAGGTGCTCTTTTGGAATTAGCATTGTTCCAATTTGTGACCGAAGAGTTTATCAAGAAAGGAGATTATGTACCAATGGTTGTGCCATCTCTCGTTCGACGCGAAACTCTTGTTGGTACTGGTATGTTGCCGCAAAGTGAGGAAGACCTTTACAAGACTCAGGACGCTGATTATCTAGCTGGTACAGCTGAAGTAGCAACTATGAGCTACTATGCCGACAAGACATTAGACAAAAAAGATTTACCAAAAAAGATTATCGCTTTCTCTCCATGTTTCCGTCGCGAAGCCGGTTCATATAGTAAAGATGTAAAAGGTTTGTACCGTGTTCATGAATTTTTCAAATTCGAACAAGTGATTGTTTGCGAAGCTGATCATCAGACTTCAGTGAACTTCCATGAGGAGCTCCGTGAGAACTCTGAAAAACTTCTCCAGCTTTTGAATTTGCCATATCGCGTTGTGGTCAACTGTGGTGGTGACTTGGGACTCGGTCAGGTAAAGAAATATGATATCGAGACTTGGTCTCCAGCAGCGGATAAATATCGCGAAACTCACTCTTGTTCATACTTCCATGATTTTCAGTGTCGTCGTTTAAATATTCGTTACAAAGATGAAGATGGTAAGACTCGTATTGCTCACTCACTCAACAACACTGCTCTCGCTATGCCACGTGTCTTGATTCAGCTTTTGGAAAATTATCAGCAAGCCGATGGTACTGTAAAAGTGCCAGAAGTTTTGAAAAAATACATGGGAGGTATTGAAGTTATCGCTCCAAAGAAAAAATAATTCTCCAATCTGTTAGTCTGACTTTGATCTTTAAAATATATGGTGCGACGTGTGCAAACAAAAAAAACAAGTCGGGTGAGGGAAGAGCGCCGTCGGGCACTGATTTTAAAGGTGGTTTTGTCTGTAATTGGTTTGATTATTTTGGTGGTAGTCTCAGCTGTAATTTCCAATCTTAGTACTTTTAGAATAGCTGAGTATGAAATCAATGGCTTGGAGGGGGTAAATGCTCAGGCTGTTCAAATCGATGCTAAGACACCACTCATTGGTACATATTTCTGGTTTTGGCCTCGAGATTGCTATTTTTATCTTTCAACCACTGCTGTTGAGGATAATTTGTTGGCGCTAATTCCTCGTATACAAAAGGTAAATGTTTCTAGATCCGGTTTTAAAACTTTGCAAATTAATATTGTGGAAAGAAAGCCGTCAGGTCTGTGGTGCGCAAACAAAGACACTGATAAATGTTATTTTCTTGATAATGAAGGTTTGGTCTTCGATCGCGCTCCGGCTCTATCTGGTCAGTTATTTGTAAAATATTTAGGCTTGCTGGATTCATCTATTGAACCATTAGGTCAAAGATATTTAACAAAAGAGTCTTTCTCTACACTGACTGATTTTATGAGTTGGGTTTTGGCAAGTGGAGTATCTGTAGGTAATGTAACAATTGATGCTGACGGTTTTTATCGTTTGCATTTACCGGGCGGAGGGGAGATATTTGTGAGTGATAGACAGGATGTTGATAGAACGTTTCGCAATCTCCAAACTCTTTTGAAAGAGAAAGGTTTATTATCAAAAACAGTTAGCTTTGATACCAACTTGGATTATATCGATTTGCGTTTTGGTGAAAAAGTCTATATAAAGAAGAAGTGAAAAAAGTAGCCACAGAGATTAGATTCAAGGATTCTAAAGGTTTCTGGCAGACATTGCCGACGCCTTTTTTCTGTTTGGCGCCCATGCTCGATGTGACTGATCAGGCTTTTCGACAGGTAATTGCTAAATATAGTCGTCATGGTGAAGTTGGTGGTGGCCCCGATGTTTTTTGGACTGAATTTGTTTCAGCTGACGGACTAGATTCTCGTGGTTATGAAAATCTATTGCTGATGTTGGCTTTTAAGAAAAACGAGAAACCAATAGTGGCTCAGATTTTTACTGCATCACCAGCTCACATGTTGAAAGCTGCCCAGATTATTGAGAAACTTGGCTTCGATGGATTAGATATTAATATGGGTTGTCCAGACAAAGGTGTACAAAAGCAGGGTTCTGGCGCAGCACTGATTAAGAGCCCTAAACTTGCACGCGAGATTATTCGAGCTGCTTTAGAAGGCGCTCCAAATATCCCAGTCTCAGTAAAAACTCGTTTGGGTTACAACAAGGAAGAGATTGAAACTTGGATTCCGGAATTACTAAAGGAAAATATTGCTGCTCTCACTATTCATGGTCGCACCAAGAAAGATATGTCCGAAGTGCCAGCTCGTTGGGAGTCTATCAGGAAAGTGGTGGAAGAAGTTAGAAAGTCTGGCCGCGATATTCCCGTGATTGGTAACGGTGACGTTAGTGATTTGAAGGATGGAGAACAGAAGGCTAAGGAGTCTGGTTGTGACGGTATTATGATTGGTCGCGGTATTTTTGGTAAGCCGTGGTTATTTGACCGAGCTCGAAAGACTGAACCAACCTTGCCTGAACGTTTAGATATGCTGATACACCACACCGAGCAATTTTTAAAGATTATTGGTAAACGAAAAGCTTTTGATGTCATGAAAAAACATTACAAAGCTTATTGTAGCGGCTTTGACGGAGCCAGGGATTTGCGCATTGCGCTCATGGCTGCTCCAGACCTTGCAACGGTTAAAAAATTAGTGAAAGATTTTCTTAAGACATACAAAAGTCAATAGGGCCAAAATTACGTAACCTTTTGCTTTTTAATACAAGTCTTGCCGACTAGTGTTGTTGGGTGTTTAATTATATTTGGTAAATCTGTTCCTTAACCTTTTTACGGGGAGGTGTATTATGAATAAACCTGTTTGTGAGCGTCCAAGACCACTGTGCCAAGAAACCAAGTGCTGTACGGAGAGTTGTCTTAGAAGTGAGATGAAAGGTGGTCACACAGCAACTTGTCCACAGTGCCAAAAGGAGGTGCCCATGTCATCAATGGAATCTAAGCCCGGAGGTGGTTCGTTTGTTTGTCTGACTTGCCGTGGAAAATGAAGTGTTCCCAAACTCTAAACCAAGGAGGTGTAACACTGACCCACTTTACTCAACTTTTCGGGGTGAGAAAAAGACGGTATTTTCTACACTTGAATTTCGTAATGACTAACCATTATCAGAAATAAGAGGTGAAACAATAAGGATGAACCCTTTCGATTTTGAGTCTATATGCAATTCACCCCGCGACCGTACGGGGTGTTTTTTAATATTACAAAATTATTTATATGTTCTTTCAAGACTTGCTAGTATTCTCTTGAGGGTGTTTAATTAATTTAGCAAATTTAGTACATTGTAAAGGTGGAAAGGAGGTGACTCACTAACATACTTGGAGGAATAGAAAACAATACGGAATGTTTTCTGTTGGCCGTGGGCGAAACCATCATCCTTATCCCAGAAAGGGACAGATTATCTCAGCTCATTTGGGTTTGCAATTCAGCATTACCCAGCAACTTGAGAGGAGGTGGTCCTAATTCCTTGTGGGCCAATCATCGTATTGTAGGCGGAAGCTGAACCGTGTTCGAGCGCCTCGGTGTGCTCCATGATTCATAAGCCTGTCCTAGACTTCTAGCCTCGTCGTTAGATTGGGATGCAAATTAAACCATCGCTTTGTCCGTACACTGCGGTGGTTTTCTATTCAATATCACCTTCAGTGGTTTAAAATTTTGTAAGATTGTTCCTTGTCGGCGGCGCTGGTGGTACGGCCCACATCAGTGACTGTGAAGTAAACATTATTAACCCCTATTTACGTTTAGACTACCCACCTCGGACCGTAAGGTGGGTTTTTTTATTTTTCCCATTTGTCTGCTATAATTCAGATAAGTTAATCAATCAAAATTATGAGTAAAACCCAAGAAACAAATACCGAACAAGCCATCTATCGTCGCTATCGTCCACAAGAGTTTAATGATGTGATAGGACAGGATCATATTGTAAATACTTTGAAATCTTCTTTAGAAAAAGGACAGATTGGCCATGCTTATCTTTTCTGCGGTTCTCGCGGTACTGGCAAGACTTCAGTGGCGAGAATTTTGGCCAAGGCAGTCAATTGTGCCCCGAGTGATTTGTCAGAGATTGATGCAGCATCACACAATAGCGTGGATGATATTCGTGAACTCAATGAAGCGGTGAATACTTTGCCTTTTGAATCACCATACAAAGTTTATATTTTTGATGAAGTGCACATGCTCTCCAAAGGTGCTTTCAATGCTCTACTTAAAACCTTGGAAGAACCACCAAAACACGTGATATTTATTTTGGCTACGACTGAAATGGAAAAAGTACCAGAGACAATTATTTCCCGTTGCCAAGCTTTTGTTTTTCGCAAGCCAGGTCAAAAGATTTTGAAAGAAATGGTGATGAATATTGCCAAGAAGGAAAAAATTACTTTAGAACCGGCATCAGCTGATTTGATTGCGCTACTCGGAGATGGTTCTTTCCGTGATACTCAAAGTATTTTGCAAAAAGTTATTTCATCTTCACCGGACAAAAAGATTTCTGCCGAAGAGGTGATGGCTGTGACAGGCGCGCCACGAGCTGAGACTATTAATAATTATTTATTGTCTATTAAGAACAAAGATTTGAAAATTGGTCTAAAGTCCATTGAGGATTTGTCAGAGCACAATATTGATCCAATCATCTTTATTAAAATGGTGATTTTGAAATTACGTGCGGCTCTTTTGGTCAAGCTTGTTCCGAGCAAAGAGAATGATTTGGCCGAAGATTTTTCTGAGGCGGATATGGTGTTTGTTAAAGAGATGTCAGCTGATGCCACTGGCGCTATTTCGGCCAAAACTCTCGCCGACCTCACTCTGGTGGCTGATGGACTCAAAGGGGCAGTCATGCCAACACTGCCACTCGAGATTGCTCTTATGAGGATTATCGGACAAAACTAAATATATTATAAAACCAAGGCGAGACCTTGGTTTTATAATTTTACTTATTACCCTTGAGAATTAATCTTTCATCGAAACCACCTCTTTCGTCTTTCTTTTTTAAACGAATTTCTTCAACATTTTGATATTCCGGCAATTGTCGTAATGCGACGATGACTTCGAGCAAGTCGGCCAATTCTTCTGGACTACCAGCCTCCTTGAACTCATCAAGTTCTTCTTGTAGCTTTTTAATTAACTCACTCTTGTATTCTTCTGGTGTGGCAATTCTTTTTTCATAAGCGACACCCTTTTTGTCCAAGATTTCAGGAATTTTGTCGCGAACAAGTTTGTTGTAGGTTTCCATAGTTGATATTATTGTATTACGTACAGCTGTCTTTTGCTAGTATTTTGCTCTTGTTTTTTCGTGTTTTTCACGGTAAAGTATTATTCAGCTATACAAAATAGCATATTGTCGGATCGTCTAAAGGTAGGACAGTGGCCTTTGAAGCCATCAATCTTGGTTCGATTCC
>JBAWVR010000003.1:0-36557 GCA_037147155.1 bacterium
GTGGTCTTTTTTACTTAATAAGACGTAAACGTATTGCATAATGCATTGGCAAAAATTTTCTCGGGTTTATTCAGCCTCCCCCCAACTATCCACCGTCCAACCACCAGTCGGACCAGACTTAAATTGCATATTGGCAATACCCGTTTCGTAATTAACGTTACCACCACCATCAATATACACGGAGTCACCATAAACCGATTTACAACCTGAACCACCATTAATGTGAACCATACCATTTGGCGCCGCTAGCACAACCGCCCCAGCTCCACCAGAAAGCATTAGAGCTGACGACTGAGAATCAGAATTACAGACAAAATCCAGCGGACATTTTGAAGTTGTTACAATAACAGGATAACTCCCAGCAGTACCAGAACCAGAAAACGCTCCGCCTCCTGCCACTGACACATATCCATCAGCAATAATAACCCCACTCGCTGACCCATACGAAGATGACAGAACAATTTTTCCTCCTCCGGAAACAACTACAACACCTTTGACCCACACGGTACCAGTCAGAGTTAGTGTTCCACCACCTCCCAAGTTCAAGTTACCGGTAATAACTTTTGGTCCCAATGTACCACCAGTAGAATTATAGGTTTTTGTTCCAACAAAAGTTCCGCCAGCCTCAGCCTCAGCGTGCCAGGCATCTATATTGGCCTCTGATATTGGTACACCTACCGAGGGTGGAGGTAACCCCATACCAGAACTACCGGCATCACAGGTTTTACTACCCGAAATATTTGTAGCAGTAGCACAATAAAGTTTTCCGGTGGCACTAATATGTTTTATATTTGAAGCCCAAGCGATGTCAGTGGCTTTACTACCAACATTTAAATAATCTCCTTCATAACCATTGATTTCTGAGGCAGTACTACCGAGATAGACAGTAAAATATCCATCGAGACCAGCCGGCGTCGTAGCACTCCAAGCTGAGGTGCTTATGTTTCCAATTTTAGCCTGACCGTTAGCATAAGCTGAATTGGCCCCAACAACATAATAATTTGATGAAGCACTATTTGTTGTTCCTTGGATAATCAACCAGTAGGTCTGCCCGGCTGTCAGAGTTACTATTGGGCTAAAAGTTAAATCTACCCAGCCATAATTAGTAGTGACCAAGGTTGAGGCTAGAGTTGCAGAAGAAAAGCCAACTGTATCCGGTGCTCCTGCATCATCCAATCTTAATGTGGCAGTGAAACTTCCCGGTGCCCCTACTTTCTTAACATAAATCGAGATTTTGGAAATTGATGAAGTTGTGGCTACAGTAAAACTTTGAGCAAAATCACGCAAAGTTTTTGATGTATTAAAAGAAATACTATTTGGTGGTGTGGTGGGAGTTTCATTGGTAGTATCTTTGATCAACCCTCCAGAACTAGCCGCTACGGCCGAACCATAGATATGAATACCTGATCCTCCTTTAATAGAACCGTTCGAGTAAACATTTCCATTGATAGCTGACCCACCTGTAATAGTTAATCCTCCATTACCAATCTGGACGCCGTAACTAAAATCTGCCCCCTCCCCTTGTTTAATAATGGTTTTAATTTTTTTATAAAAGTTAGAGACCAGTCCTTCGGCCGTTATAGTCCTGGTCGAGCCACTATCTACTGAGGTAGTAGTGGCGTAAGAACCGTCAACTGACAAAACTTCTGTATCAGAATATGGTTGACTTTTTTTCATGCGGTATAATACATCTTCTACTCCAGACTCTGAAGCATAAAAACTGTTTTTGGAAAACAGCATATTAGAGGTATTGCGAAAATCTTTGGTAACAACATAAGACAAACCAGTGACCACAATTAGTCCAACAATCAAAAAAAACAGAACGGCCAAAATTACAATAGCCCCTTTTCTCTGATTGTTTTTTGTATTATTTAACATCATATTTTTTATAAACCTCTAATTACTGCGGTCGTACCAAAATCTCCGGTCTTAGTACCAGAAGTCAAAGACATTTTCACAGTCACAGCATTAGTAGAAGTACCAACCGGTCGATATATTTCAAAACTATTTACTGCCACACCAGGCAAAGTGAGTGCCCCCTGATCAACACCATCTTTCTTCAACTTTAACACTGAACTGTCGAGGTAGAAATCATAGTTGGTATTTGAACCGTCAGTGTTTTTTGAGTCCAAATACAAACGGCTGGAGGAAGTTCCAAACACACTATTAGCAATATTGATACTGGAAGCCTGACGGGTTTCAAAAGAAATACGATTGAGAACTGAGACAGCTGAGTTGGTCAGATTTTTTCTCTGAGCCAATTCTTGGTATGATTTGGATAAATAAACTAGAGAGCTAGTGATGGCCATAACCAAAACAATAAAGATAGCGAGATAGACTAGCATTTCAATCAGAGTGAACCCCGCAGTAGACTTCTGCCTTTGGTCGGTATTGATGTTGATTTGGTTAACCATTACTTTTTTCCAATTATTTGCCTTTAATTTTACCACAAATAACACCCGACCTATTAGACAGAAGGCAGAAGTCACTAGCTGGGCAGGCCCAGTAGTGAGCTTTTGGTTTTTAGTTATCATAAATATTACTTAAATAAGTGGAGATGCTTTTGGAAGTGGTAACACCTTGTTCCGACCAGGACACCATGACTTTTATTTTTTTAATATTTGAATCAACTGCGCCTCCTGCGGCAATAATATCACCAGTCGAACCATCGCGCTTAACATCATAAAAATTAACCGTTCTAGTAAAACCATCGTCAATCACTGGACTGGTCACAAAAGACCAAACTCGAGAAGTAGTAGCAAAGGATAAATAGTAGGTTGTAGAAGTACTCTTGGTTAAAATATTAGTATTCCAGCTAGAATCGCGATTAAAGCGTACCACCTCCAAACCCTCCTCGGTCATAAATGACGCTTTGGCCAAATTGGCAGTTCTCGTCTCCATAGTTATAAAAAAACCGTAAGCATTCATAATGGCCACAAAAGCCACAGCGATAATAGCGGCACCAATCAGCACCTCCACCAAGCTCACACCTTTTTTAAAATAACTAATCATTTTTATTAACGAGATATCAAACCGGTCCCTTTTATTTCAATCGTTTTATATTTTGTGGCATCACCAATCATACTAACTCGAAAGGTACCATAATTATCTGTCGCGCCGGTCAGTTTTTTGAAAATCACTGTATCAGCACTACCTGCAAAGGAAAAATTTGTTAGAGCAAAATCTGATGAATCAGAAAGTAATAGTGTCTTATTGCTAGCACTGCCTTCAACGTAAGTTGGCGCCGGAAAAACCACTATTTTATTACTAAAAAACTTGACCCCGTAATTCAGTCCAGCTAAAGTTGTTGCTGAATTTGCCTTGACTTCCTCCAGGGTGATAGCAATCATGGAGGCCTCTTTTTCTAAACCTTTGGTTTTTTGTCCACCAAGAAAATAATAACCAGCTAATGTTGATAAAACACCGATTATACAAATTACCACAAGCAACTCGACCAACGTGAACCCAGCAGTAGACTTCTGCCTTTGGTCGGTATTGATGTTGATTTGGTTGACCATTACTTTTTCCCAGTTATTTGCCTTTAGTTTTGCCACAGCAAATATCCGACCTATTAGATAGAAGGCAGAAGTCACTAGCTGGGCAAATCCATAATTAATATTTTTCATATTTAAATTATACCGTATCCATTAAAGAATAAATCGGCAAAATCATGGAAACTGCAAAGAAACCTACAGCTATACCAATAAACACCATAAGCACAGGTTCGATGATTGTCGACATGTCTTTGGTTTTTTGTTCTACTTCGGATTCATAATAAGCAGCCACACCCATGAGCATCTCAGGCATTTTACCAGTCTCCTCACCCACACTCATCATCTCCCCCACAAAAACTGGATAGAGATTTTCGTATTTTGTAAAAATTGACGACACGGTGATACCCTTACCAACATTTTCATAAGCTTCAGCAATAACCGCTCGATAGTAACTATTCTGTACCACTTCACCAGTAATCTGGATAGCTTCGGCGATCGGTACACCAGAAGTAATAAGCGAGGACAGAGTGCGGGCTGTGCGGGCCGAGTTGGTTTCTTTGACCAATTCTCCAATAACCGGCAAACGCAAGATGGTAAATTCAAACCAACGTTGACCGCGTGGGGTTTTATAAAAATAATATAAAGAACCGCCAACAAGTAAAAACAAAAATAAAACCAAAAGAAAATTATGTTGAAAGGCATTGCTTGCAAAAATAATCAACTTGGTGCTCATTGGTAACTCGACTTTCATTTCTGTAAAAGTTCCAGTGATACTTGGAACAACAAACACAAGCATTAGCACTGCCACAATACCAATCACACACAAAATAATTCCAGGATAAATCATGGCGCCTTTGATTTTCTTTTGCAGACGGTTAGTGTTGTCCATTTGTAAGGCCACAATTCTAAGAGATTCCGACAAGCCACCAGACTCTTCACCGGCCTTGGTCATAGATACAAATAAATTGGAAAAAACCTCAGGATATAATTTCATCGCAGTACTCAAACTTTTACCCTGACTAATTTCAGAGTTCAAACTGGCAATAATTTCTTTAAACTTTTTATTATGGATTTGCTTCTCCAATACCATAAGAGCTCGAGACAAGGATAAACCAGCGCTAATCATAGCTCCCAAATTGCGAGCAAACATAATTTTATCCTGAGCAGAAACATGACCAATGAGACCAGCAAACCAAGCATTGGCTTTTTTTACCAAACTATCACTCTCTTCATGTTCTTTTTCCTCAATAAAAATAACCGTATCTCCACGGGTTTTAATTTCTTTAAATAGAGCTGGGCGGTCGAGCACATCCAAATCACCTTCATAAGAAGTGCCATCAGTTTTCATCGCCTTAAAATGAAACAAAGCCATAACTAGTCTATATTTTAACACAAAATTTTCCACAAAACCAAAGAATTTGGAGAATGAACAAGCTTTTGCTATGATTTGTTTATAATTATGAGAAAAATCTTTCAACATTCATTTAGACTCGCTGTTATTATCTTTGCTATTCTCGGACTAGGCTTCGTCTCAGTCTATTTTGCTGTTAAATACGGCCTAACCAATACCAAAGGTATTATTGATCAACAAAATGAGGCTTTTTGGCAAAGTGCCGAAAGTGACACTGTAGTCAACAAAAAACTTTTGACCGAAGAAAAACTGTGCAAGTTAAATGTTATAAAGAAAAAGTTTCCAATGGAGGCAAAGAGATTGGCTAAAATGTTATTGGGAAACCTAGGTGAAACAGCTGACAAAGCGATTAGTAATTCTCTTTTGGTGATTGAACCAAATAATAATACTTGCGCAAGTAAAAACAACTTGGCCAATGCTTCAGCTTTCAATGATATTGCCAATTACATTGAGAAGACTAGTCCTTATGCTTGGGTTAACAGCCAAGAATGGGAAACTTTTAGAGACGCAGTTAGCCGCGATCAGGATGTATTAAAGCAAGTAGAAAAAGAGACCGGAATTAAGTCACGTTTATTGGTAGCTGAGCTCATGGCTGAGCAACTACGTTTATTCTATTCCGAGCGAGACTTATTCGAAAGAGTTTTTGCTCCAATTAAAATTCTCGGTAGTCAAACTCAATTTTCTTGGGGTATTATGGGATTAAAGCCTGACACGGCCATTGCAATTGAGAGGAATTTGAAAGATGCCACTTCCCCATTTTACCTTGGCACTCAACACCAAAACACTTTGAACTTCAAAACTTCTGATATTGATCAGGAAAGATTCGAAAGAATCACGGATGAACACAATCATTATTATGCTTATTTATATTCCGCAATTTACAATCTTCAAATTATTAATCAGTGGAAAAAAAGTAATGTCGATATTTCCAATCGCCCAGAGATTCTTGCCACCTTATACAATATTGGTTTTGCCAACTCTACACCAAAAGCTGACCCACAGATTGGCGGAGCGGAACTAGACATTGCGGGACAGACTTATAGTTTTGGTCGCTTAGCCAATGAATTCTACTATTCTGACGAGCTGACTGATTTGTTTCCGTATTAAAAAATTATCAAAACGAAAAACCGACCAGTCATGGTCGGTTTTTTGTTTTACTTAATCCTGAATTTTTAGATTATTTACCAACCCGTCCAAATCTCTTGTTTTTAACACTCCGCCAAAATTCTCATTATCCGTAGCACCAACTTTCCTCAAAATCAGTGTTTTATTGTCTGGCAATGGAAAAGCATAAATTGTAATCTGCTTATCTGCAGAATCATCGCCCACTCTCATACAATCATAACCCTGATATTTTATAAAACCATCACCATAACCAATAATATTGGCATTAGTAACATAAGTCTCGAAATCTAAGTCGCTAACCACCACATTTAATCCACCTTCCTCAAAAACTGAGCAAGATTTATCTGCACCTATGGTTTTTCCGGCGCAGGTTTCATTCTTATTTACCCGGTCAGCCCAAACTTTTGGAACAATGTCGACCGAAGCCAGAGTAACAACTTCTGGCTGAATATCTTTATTATTTTCGCTTACCCCATTAATCACAACAAAATCTTTTGGGTAATCGAAAGAAAAACCAAAACGATCACTACCATATGTTCCCTCTGGTATTGAATTAGCAGCTGATTTTTGTGAGATAACATTTGAGCTATTTTTTAATGATTCGTATATCAACTTTGTCGCATTAATAAGGACTGGTTCGGTACTTTTAGTGTACGTGACCATATCGCTCTTTCCTCCCCCGTAACAGGCTGTGGCACCGCTAACGTCCGTGCAGGCAGAAATCATTTTACCTCCTATGGAAATAAAATCCTTTGATGTTATAGGGACCTCATTGGCATAAATTGCGATACCAGAAACATAAGACGGTCCAGTTGCACCCAGGGTGTCCTTAACTTGTCTGACTATCCAATTTTGGGGATGTTTAAAAGATATCATCAACTGTGAATCAGTATATGTTGTCCAGTCAGCAGTCTGGTTAGTTATGGCGGCTGCGGGTTTTTTGATAAAAGAATCAATAATCTTTTCTCCAATCTTAAACTCTTCCGTCGCATTTTTTACACTATTGGGTACCTCTATATTCCACCAAGACTGGGCTGGTTTTTCAGAACTACCAAAATCAGCATGGTGTGTTATAGCAACACCACCAGGAGAATTTAAGCCATCACTAGACGACCAAAACATGATTCTGTAGCTAACATTAGTCCCCTTAAAACCTTCTAGATCGTTACGGGCAGGACTTTCAATTGTCACTGAAGGATATCTTTCTGTAATAATTGTTTTACTACTATCAACCACTTTCCATTCAGCTGGATACTTGAATTCGAAGCCGTATTCATCATTTACATATGCTTTCCAACCATCTGATAATTTTTTTGAACTAAATTTTAGAGAATCTATAATCTCTTGTTCAATTTTTTTATACTCGGCACTTGATGCCGCTAAAGTTACTTTTATCGATTGATCTTTATAACAAATATCTTTGTATTCAAGTAGACCATATCCGACTGTCCAATCGGAATCAATACAATTTATATCTTTATTTACCGCCACACTATCTCTTGGATCACCCGTATCCGGTCTAGGTTTTTGTTTTGTATCAACAATTCTGATTTTGTTGTTATCTAAATTTTCTACCATCCAATCTGCAGGGTGTTTGATAACTAGACCATAATTTGTGTTCTCAACTGATAACCATCCAGGATATTTTTCTTCAGTAAGTTGCTGACCATTTGCTGAAATTTTGGCTCTTTCTATTTGTTTTGTTTTTAAATACAACCCGCCCCAAACGATTAGAGCAATGGCACAAATAATTAATAAAATTGCTATTGTTAATTTTGAACCTTTATTTGTCTGTGTGTTTTCTTCCATGTAAAAATTATACCACGAAAAATGAAATACTAATTTCATCTCGTGGCAAGAAAAAACAGCCCGTGGTTCGCTTTGCGACCACGGGCTGTTTGATTGAACATAGAATTACTCCTTGTCTTCTTTTGTTTCAATCAAAATTGTTAACTTTCTAATACAATCCTCCTGGTCAGTTTTGATTGACCATTCCATCATCTTTGAATAGATGAGACGGATCATTTTACGACTACATGTGAGACTGAGTGCTGACCTCAAGGCTTCTTGCCTGGTTGATTCATCACCTGTTGGGTAATCACACAGACTCAAAAAACCTTCTGGTGTAGTCTCGGTCTCCAATCGCACTCGCAAATGAACCGTCAGTTTTTCAAGGGCTTCACTCTTGATTCTGCTCTGGCAGTGTTCAGGGAAACTCTTGTAAATCGATTTGCAAACTTCTAGATCTTCGCCCTTATTCTTGAGCTCTGGACCAAGCAACATCTCTAAACCCTGAAGGGCTTGTTTCTGAGCATAGTCCAAATCCTCACCATAGTCTCCGTACGGCCTCACACCACTCAATTCCCAAATCCTTTTTAGTGATGAGGGTTTTTCAGCAATGTTTGAGGCTTTGATCAAAGCCCGACTGAGAATTGATAAGTCGCCTTTTTCCTCTCTTTCAGCAATCTTAATCAATACTTCATCATCTTTGGTCACTTCGATCATTCGATTACTGATTAAATCGAGGCACTTACGACAGTGAGTGGAGCGTGGCAAAAACTTTTTGCAATCATCGATTGTTCTAGCCTCGGTCAGACCATGGCTAATCAACCTGCGCAATTTCTCCACAGCTCGAGGACGAAGTACCTCATTGGTAACTGGGTCACCGGCCATCTTGTCACACTCGTGCACCTCGTTGGCCAAATCGAGCGATTTATCGAAAACCGCCAATTCAACTTCAGAGCCACGCCAGGTTCTCGGATACAAGCACCAAGCCTCGCGAAAGGTCTCAGCCTTTTCCAAAAGCGGGATAATGAAACCATCGATTTTGTCCTGAACCTCTCGACGCCCTTCGGTGTCTGGTGCCAACTGCATGATATGTTCACACTTTTCAAGCGTGTCGGCAGCAGCAAGCTTGACCTTGTAGTGAAGAGGGATATCAAGCGCCCGACAAATCTGAGCCTGTTGTCCCCCACCTAGAACAGTGTCTACTGTATGGAGAACGGTTTCAGAAATCGTTTGCATTTGTAACCTCCTGGTTTGTGTTTTAAAACTTGAGTTTGTTTTAGAAAGTATTTTTCAAAGAATTTGTTCCACCTTAAGTAGACCAAAAGTGGGGGTGGAAGTCAAACCCAGTTTTTTTGATATAAAAAGCCCGTACCACCAATAATTGGCGGCACGGGCGGGGTCGGAATTATCCTTCAGACTTGAGCTGGCTGCTCACAATCTTTCTCGATGAGATCAGCCATTTTAATTACGCAAGCATCAAAAATTAACTGTTTGCCATAGTACTGCGCCTTTCTGGCCACAGCTGCGAAATTTTCGAGAGTCCGAGAATTTTTGTAGGCTTTTTCCAAAAGCTTACTATCCTCCTGCGGGTACTGATGCAAATAAAGAAGTTGTTCAACTCGTTCTTCTTTTTCAATCTTCTTATTCACCAACCACGAAATGCGCTCCCTGTAACGTGGATAGAGATAGCTTTCATGTGGAAGCTTAAAGTGGATATAACACAATAAATTCAGGGAGTTGAATTCATTGTCCAAATATCGATGAGCAATCACCTCCATTTTCTTGGTTATCTTGTTTAAACAAGAGTCATTATTGGCGGTTATCCAACGACCAGAACGTTCTTTCCACCAATTATATAACTCACGCAACAATTTGAGGGAGTAAGACAGATCGATGATCTTATCTACTGCCAACCAGACGGTCCGTGATTCCACATCAAAATCCCTTGGGTGGGTAATGATATTGAATAGTTCTTGTGGATCCTTCGACAAATCAACAACCCTGTGAAGAACACTCATCTTCAAAGGCATATCATGATTGTGTAGGAGATTCCAGATACCCCAGCAAACCTTTTTGTCGGTCGTACTGGTTATGATTGGATTTACAAGACTTCGGATCTTCTCTTTGACTAATTCCTCGGCCAAACCACTTCGAAAACTAGAAATGAGTTCGCCACAACGTGTAAGGTCGGTATCTGGCAAGGCCAGAATTTTATTTACCACCACCAAACCAATCGGGCAATCACAATCGACGTGAAAGAGAAAATCTCTCAGTGTTTTGAAATCACTGGCAGTCTTTTCCAGTTCAGTGACAATCTCTATCAGCTTTTTGCGAGCAGCCTCCCTCTCCTCATCATCACCCGAGTTTGATATGACCATGCGACAATCTTGAATCGTATTAACCTTGGTCAAATCAAATTTCGTTTCTCTCGGCACACGAAGGATTTTCCGAACATCAGAATCTTTTTTTTGATCCTTGATCAAACTGAGAATCGTGGCAACTGTGGACTGGGAATAGCCGGATTTCATTGTGAGCCTCCATATTCTGTGGGTTTTTGGACAATAGTTTTAAAGAACAATAGCTTAAAGCTATAACAAAGATAATTTACTGTCAAACGTGGTTAAAAAAACGCAATGGGTTCTCCATTGCGTAGTGATAGACGGTTTTTAAACCGGATTATCTTTCATGAATTCATCGGACTCATATAATTGAGCAATGTGGTTAACACAAACTGTTATGACAGCATTTGTCGAGCCGGGATATTTCAACAATTTTCTCAAAATGGCGATATACTCCTCGAGTTTTATTTCATCAGCAAAAAGTTCCATGATTGGATTGTCGAATATTTCTCCGCCTTCGCGTTTAAGTTTTTCATCCTTGATAGTCTTGAAATCCCCCTTTTGCTCAGCCTCACTAATTCCCGAAAACCAAAGAACTCGGTCACGGAACTCTTCTCCCATGATACCGATAATGAATTCGGCCGTCTTGGAATTGTAAGTAATTTTGAAAACTGGCATTTCAAACCTCTCTTTCTTTTCTTTTTATAGGCATCTTTTGGATATTAAACACCAAAAGACAAACAAACTTCTTTATTTAGTAGAGCAAAAAATTGTTTTTATGTCAAACAAAAAACCTTTCTAGCGTTTTTTCTTTTTATAGGATTACCCGGTTGTGAGCTTTGGCATCGTTTTTGAAAATTGTGCTTTGTAATTAAACTAAATGTCTAATTAGCAAAACAGACTCTGATGTAATATCAGAGTCTGTTTTGGGCAAAAACAATTTTAATGCCAAAGTCTACAACGGGGTTATTTTCTAGATTCAATAATCTCTTTAGCAACGTTTGGTGGAACTACTTCGTAGTGATCAAATTCCATGGTTGAAGATGCGCGACCTTCTGACATAGAACGGAGAGAAGTAACATAACCAAACATTTCAGATAGAGGCACCTTGGCATTGATAACTTTGTTCATACCACGATCTTCCATACCTTCAATTTGGGCACGCTTTGAACTCAAGTTTCCGGAGATATCACCCATGAACTTTTCAGGAGTAACAACTTCTACCTTCATGATCGGCTCAAGCAAGACAGGACGAGCGCGGTTGGCAGCCTCCTGGAAAGCTTGTGAAGCAGCAATCTTGTAAGCGATTTCGGATGAGTCCACATCGTGATATGAACCAAACAAAAGTTCACAAGAAATGTTTACCATCTTGAAACCAGCCACAATACCACGATCCATACCTTCCTTCACACCCTTTTCAACAGCTGGGATAAATTCCTGAGGAATCACACCACCCTTGATGGAATCAATGAATTCAAACTCTTCATAACGTTTAACGTTCTTTGAAACTTTTGCACCTTCAACCAAAGCTTCCATCGGCTTGATCTTCAATTTAACGTGACCGTATTGACCCTTACCACCAGACTGTTTGATGTACTTGTGTTCAGCTTCTGCTTCACCAAGAATAGTTTCCTTGTAAGCAACTTGTGGTTTACCAACGGTAGCTTCAACACCGAATTCACGCTTCATACGATCAACCAAGATTTCCAAGTGGAGTTCACCCATACCTGCAATAACGGTTTCATTGGTCTCAGAGTCAGATTTGATTTTGAAAGTTGGGTCTTCATCAGACAAACGCTTCAAAGCCATACCCATTTTCTCGGAGTCAGCCTTGGTCTTTGGTTCAATCTTCAAAGTGATAACTGGTTCTGGAAATTTGATTTGGTCCAAAATAATCGGCTTGTCTTCATCACAGAAAGTGTGAGAAGTTTTAGCATCTTTCAAACCGACAGCAGCAGCGATTTCTCCAGCATAAACTGTTTCTACTTCTTCACGCTTGTCAGCCTGCATACGAACGATACGTCCCAATCTTTCTTTGTTACCAGTAGTGGAGTTGTAGAGATAGGTACCAGAAGAAATAGAACCTGAGTACACACGGAAGTAAGTCAATTGACCAACGAATGGGTCGGCTTGGAGTTTGAAAGCCAAAGCGGAAAACGGTTCTTCGTCGGAAGCGTGACGAACAACTTCATCACCAGTGACTGGGTCATGACCTTTGACTGGTGGAATATCAAGTGGAGATGGAAGATAATCAACAACAGCATCGAGTACCAATTGTACACCCTTGTTTTTCAAAGCAGAACCGGTCATAACTGGAACAATGTCGTTGGCAATAGTGGCCTTACGCAAAACTCTCTTTAGGTCTTCTAGGGCTGGAACTTTTCCATCCAAATATTCAGTCATCATTTTGTCATCGTTTTCAACGATTTTTTCGATCAATATATCATGATACTTCTTGGCTTCAGCCATCATGTTTTCAGGGATATCTTTTTCAATGATTTGATTGCCCATTTCACCTTCAAAGTAGTAGGCCTTCATTTTTAAGAGGTCGATCACAGCTTCAAAGTTGGATTCCTCACCGATAGGAAGTTGCATGCGCACGGCGTGTGGAGTCAAACGGTCAATAATAGACTGGAAGGAACGCTCGAAGGAACCACCGGTACGATCAAGCTTGTTGATGAAACAAATGCGGGGCACTTTACCATCATCAGCATAACGCCAGTTAGTTTCAGACTGTGGTTCAACACCAGCCACACCGTCAAAGACGACAACAGCACCGTCGAGTACGCGCAAAGAACGCTTTACTTCAGCGGTAAAGTCGATGTGTCCAGGAGTGTCAATAATGTTGAAACGGACTTTCTTAGACAAATCAGTACCCATGTAAGATGGGTTCCAGAAACAAGTGATCGCAGCGGAACAAATAGTGATTCCACGCTCTCTCTCCTGTTCCATCCAGTCGGTAGTAGTGTTACCATCGTGAACTTCACCAATCTTGTGAGATTGACCAGTGTAATACAAAATACGCTCTGAAGTGGTAGTTTTACCAGCATCAATGTGCGCAATAATACCGAAGTTTCTGACCTTGTCTAATGAATAGTCTCTTTTTAACATATATGTTTATAAAATGCGGGCGGTGCCGATAAATTAATAATAAAAAGTGGCTAGCCCTAACTTTTTACAGATGGCATAAGATTAACCTAAAAAGGCTAAAAAATCAACCCGGTTGTGAGATTTGGCGTCGTTTTTGAAATTGCGTTTAATTACCGTTTTTAATTATCAAATTAGCAAAACAGGTTTTAGCACTAAACTGCATTACATTTTAAACAAAAACAATTTCAACGCCAAATTCTACAACGGGGTCAATCCCGTTGTAGACTTTGCCATCAAAATATGAATTTTATCCAGGTTTGTGTATGATCTTTTTTTATAGCCAGGACGCAGTTTGCACAATTAGTCAGTTTTCGAAGAAAACAATGGCAAAGCTCACAACCGGACAAAGGAGTTGGGGCGGGCCTGGATGGTCGAACCTTCCCAGGCTCGCCCTTGCATTTTCCTAGTTTAGTTCTAGACTGATTGTAAGTGTTCTTTTCTCAAAACTAACCAGGAGGTCCACAGTGAAAGAGAAAATCCCCATTGGTCAGATCATCAGTTTCTATCTCCAGGCCATGCTCTGTTTCTACCAGAAAAAGGAGGAAGAGGAGGGCTCTGTCATCTTGCATTACAAAGAGACGGGGTATGATTGTTATGATTTTGAACATGACGATTTCAGACTTTGCCTCCGTGTCAATAATGACTGTCAGCTCTTGGAAATATTCCACAATGGAAACATCGTGTGGAATATGGTGGTTTGGCTCGAATATTTCGATAGAGTGGCGGCCGAGAAGATCATCGAAGAAGCCCTACTTCACAGCCTTTCCAGAAATGTTTGGAATGGCGGGCGCGGTATGACTCATTTAAAAGGTCAGCACGGAACATACAAGAATAATCCCAAACAAAATAATATGCTTTATTTTGGTGGCGAAGAAATCTTGTTTACTCCGGACGGCAAAAACATCGGTCGCACCATGTATTTTGGCAAAGCCAATATTTACCTCGTATCACCTCCCGATATTGAAGGTCAGACAGCTTGCCCAGCAAGGTGGTAAAACAAAACAGCAGGCTAACGCCGGCCAAGACTACTTGGCCGGCGCTTTTTTATGTTTTACTACGAGATGAGCCCTCGAATTTCTTGCCCCGCGATTAAATTCGCGTGCCCAGAGATGAAATTAATATTTCATTTTTCTGGGAATTTAATTTTACGGAAGCCTGCCCCGCGATGAAAATTATTTATTTTCATTTTGCGGGGTTCATGGCTTGCCACGAGATGAAATTCTGATTTCATTTTTCGTGGTATAATTTCCCCATGGATAAAATAAAAATTAATGAAGTGGTAGAAGTATACTTCAAAGCTATGCTAGCTGGGTATTTTGGCGAAAAAAGCGGAGAAGTAACAATTGAAAAAATAAATAATAAGAAAACTCTGACATATAAAGATGGTAATTTTATAGTAGTCGACAGCTACACCGACAATTTTGGCACAACTGAAATATCTTGGCGCGGTAATACTGTGTGGATGATGTTCTACTATGGTCATTACTCGACTGAGGCTATACCACATCTAATAGCTGCTCTCAAACCTCAATTAGAAAATAAAATTTGGCTTGGCGGACGTGGACCAAAACTTGTTGAGATGGGTAAATATTTCTATGAAAACATAGTGGAGGCTAATGACCCAATGGAGTTCCGTGGTATGGAATCAATCACCTCCCTCGGACTCGACGACAAACCAGTGGTTATTGGTTATCATCGATATTGCGGCAAGGCGGTGGAAGAATTTATGGAGAGATAAAAACGCAAAACAAAAAACCGCGTGAGCGGTTTTTTGTTTTGAGTATTCGTTTTTTAATTTACCAAGCAAAATGTGCAAAAGCCTTGTTTGCCTCAGCCATCTTGTGAACGTTTTCCTTCTTCTTAACAGCTTCACCTTCGTTCTTACTTGCAGCAATGATTTCAGTAGCAAGCTTGATGGCCATAGGCTGGCCTTTCTTGGAACGAGCGGCGCCGATGATCCAGCGCATAGCGAGAGCCTGACGGCGCTCTGGGCGGATTTCAGTTGGAACCTGATAGTTAGCACCACCAACACGGCGGGAGCGAACTTCGATAGTAGGAGTAGCATTCTTCAAAGCGGTTTCGAAAACTTCAATTGGGTTTTCCACTTTTTCCTTCTCTTTGATGATCTCTAGCATTCCGTAAATTATTTTACGAGCAATGGTTTTCTTACCACGTTCCATAATATAATTTGTAAGTTTCGCAATCTTATCTGACTTGTATACAGCATCTGGAGCAATAGCAGCTCGGGCTTTAATTTTTCTACGCATATATTTTTCTTTACCCGTTAAAGTTTTGGCTGACACATTAAGCATCTTGCTTAATGTCTGGAAAATCTATGATTTTCTATCAGTCAAAATTTTCTCGGGTGAATTAATAATTATTTAGCTGCCTTTGGTCTCTTTGTACCATATTGACTGCGACCTTTTCGGCGACTCTCAACACCAGTAGCGTCGAGAACACCACGAACGATTGTGTAACGCAAACCAACATCCTTAACACGACCACCACGGAGTACTACTACGGAGTGTTCCTGCAAGTTGTGTCCCATTCCTGGGATATAAGCGGTAACTTCCAAGCCGTTAGACAACTTCACACGAGCGATTTTACGCACAGCGGAGTTAGGCTTCTTTGGTGTCTTGGTAGTAACTTTTGTACAAACTCCACGCTTAAATGGAGAAGCATAAAACTTCGGACGGTTCTGAATCGTATTGAATCCACGCATCAAAGCCACCGCTTTGGTCTTGCGAGGTGTAGTCTTACGATTTCTTTTAACTAATTGATTAACTGTAGGCATTTACCTTTTGATTAAATTAATATAATTCTAATAATTTGCAACTCTTATTAAAATCATGCACGGGGATAACTTTACTATAAGATTTTGAAAAAAGCAAGGCCAGACAAAGAAAACAGCCCAGCAGAGGAAGAATGGACTGTTTTCTTCCCTGCCGGGCTGACTCTATTAAATTTTTGTCTCCTTCAGTAGGGGCCATTTGTTCAGTTTAAAGAAACCCACACGCCACAGGGCCAATAAGATGAGTAAGCCGATAATTGGGATGTCCGGCTGACAACAAAGAATGATAACCAAATTTTTCAGTATCTGTGGGTTATCATCCGTGTAGTAAAGGATAACGCTAGCCACGCCAATCAAAAGGAGTAGGCCGAATTTGATCAGCCACAGGAAGTGGGTACTGTTATATATCCCAAACTGTCCTCCCTCATAAACTCCCAAAAACTTGAGCAGGCCGTCGATGTTTACGAACACTATCGTTGCCAAACAGAGCCAATTGAGAACTTTGGTCAATTTGTTTTTCATCGCAAATCCCCTTATTTCTTTTAGGAGCAACCTTGTCGAAGATCTCCCAAATCTGTCTTCTGGCACTCGCCAGAGCATAATTTGGTTTTATTTAACATTATAACACTTAATATGGCCTGTCAAACATAAACCCCACCCTTACATCTCTGCTTGGGCGGGGTTTATCTATTAGTTTGTTTTTTCTGAATCTCCTATCTTCGTTAGGTTCTGATTTTTGACAGAGTTTCCTAAAGTTTAGATTTTTGCTGAAGTTCGAGGCGCGAGCGAGGCTTGCGACCAAGCTGTACAATTAGTACTGCGCGGGAGCAAACGGAGCTCGCAACGATGAAATTCGGCAAAAAGATAACTTTAGCTAGCTAGGATAATTTTGCTGACTTCCTGAAGGACTTCATCCATAGTTACAGTCGCTTTAATCAAGAAACTATATGCCCCCAATTCCTTTCCCTTCTGCACATCTTCACGAGAACCTAGGTTGGATAGAAAGACTACGGGAATCGGACGAGTGACGGGATCTTCTTTGATCTTCTTCAAAATCTCAAAACCATCCATATCTGGTAACATGATATCCAAAATTACCACCGCTGGCATTTCTTTCTTGATGAGCTCTACCCCACTCTTGCCATCACTAGCAGACAAAGCCATCAAACCTCCGGCATTTAGCTTCTTAGACACGAGACTAATGAAGAAATTATCATCCTCAACAATTATTACTTTTTTGCCTTTTATATCTGCCATAAAATTTGTTTACCCGTTAAAGTTTTGGCTGACACATTAAGCATCTTGCTTAATGTCTGGAAAATCTATGATTTTCTATCAGTCAAAATTTTTTCGGGATTATTATTATCTATACGTATATTATACCCCACCAGAGACTTTTAACCAAATTAGATTCCCAACATAAAAGCTGAGACAAACATTGCCAACTTGCCAATCCAATCACCCAAAAACCAAACGGCAATTACCACAATAACAATACTAGATATATCGGCTCTTAAAATATAGGCCGCCCAAGTACTTGGTAGGAAAATTGAAATCACCTTGGAACCATCGAGTGGTGGTAATGGGATTAAGTTAAAAATGGCCAAAAATACGTTGGTAGTAACAATAATGACCATTATCTGATAAAAACCAACCATGACTGGAATAGCAAAGAAGTGAACTGCGATTCTAAAGATGATTGCAAAAACTGCTGCCAAAAGAAGATTACTAAGTGGTCCTGCCAAAGCTATGAGGGGCTCACCCCATTTACGATTTTGTAAATTATAAGGATTGTAAGGTACTGGTTTGGCCCAACCAAACAGGAAACCTGAACCAGAAATAGCCAAGAGAAGTGGAACTATGATTGTGCCAAAGATATCAATGTGCTTTAGCGGATTTAGAGTCAATCTCCCCTCATACTTGGCTGTTGGGTCACCAAAGAAAAGAGCCGTGTAACCGTGGCATATTTCGTGAATAATTACGGAGAAGATAACGATAATAAATGAAATGATGGATAAGCTGGTCATGTTTAATATTAGTTATTTGCTATTTTTCGATTTTAATGATAACATGTTCGCACTGGAATCCCAAACGTCGCCAATTAGGTGAACGACTGGCGACCAACAATTAATTTTAAAAACTATGGCAAAAAAGTGTCCAATATTGAAAATAGGTACAATGATGGGTGGTGGTTACTCAAACCGCACTCGTGCTACCCAGTACAACCCGACTGGTAAAGTTCGCCGTATGCCAAACTTGCAAAAGAAGAAGATTTACATTCCGGAGTTGAAAAAGTCCGTCTCAATGGTTATCTCTGCTCGTGCAATCAAGACTATTCAGAAAAACGGTGCCTACGCAACCCTAAAGAAAGCTGGTCTCATCCGTGGTGGCGAAGTAAAGTACAAGAAGAATAAATAACCCCGTTGTAGAATTTGGCGTCGAAATTGTTTTTGACGCGACAGACTCTGGTGAAATACCAGGGTCTGTTTTGTTATATTTTTCGTGATTATTAAAAAACGTCAATTTCAGAAAAACAACGCCAAATCTCACAACTGGGTAAATTCAATCAAAAAACACTCGCCAGAAGCGAGTGTTTTTTGATTTATATTTCTGACCCTCCCCACTCTATCAAAGTAAAACCATTCCTTTCAAACCTTGGAAAAATCTGCGGTTCCACTTTTGTTGGTTCATTTAATGGTTTGTAAACCATAAAAACTCGTAGGGTCGAATCTGCTTCAGGTATGGTTTTCAAGTGAGCAGTATTTGTATATTCACTACGTGCAAAATGAATTAGGTTGTATTTATTGTTTTGCATTTTAGGATACCAATAGACAATAAACTCATTGTATTCTCTTGGTGTTAAACCAATCTTTGAAAGTGTATTCTGTAGAAATGCTTTGGTATCTTCACCCCTTACAACAAATCCAGTAGATAAATCGTACTCTGGCTTCTTGTCTGGCATTCCTTCCCAAAACAAATAACTATACTCCTTACCGTCACCTATATTAATAATTTGTCCATCAGGATACGCCCTAACGGACCAGCCGTTTGTCTTTTCGTTATATGTCGGATAGCTAGCAAAAATTTTACCGTCATACTTCAACGATACCTCAACATCTTGAACTGATTGAGGATAAAGATATATAACAGGTTTATCAACCGGCTGAATTTCGTAATTATTATATTTAGGGAATATTTGGTACCACACCTTAGTAACAAACATACTATATTTGGGTTCACCCATATAGCTTAAAAAATTAAAGGCAACTCGATCTTTTTCATATTGATTTACCTCTGTCACATATTCCTTGTAGTTAAAAAACTCCAAGACACCCCAAGAAACAATCAGTAATGTAACGATTATAATTAAGACCTTGATCCATAGAGGCTCTTTCTTTTTTGATAAATCACCAGTAGGCTGTTTTTGTATTATATTTTCCATTACTGAATTATATCACTTTTTTAATATTACTTAATCACTATTCTGCTTCCATCCGTCTCAAACCAAACCGGACCAGCCAAAGTGTTCACGATATTTTGTGACCAGTGTTTCAAAATATTAACCGCTTCAATATTCGGATGCCCATACTTATTCCCCTCTCCAAAAGATAGGATGGAATATTCTGGAGCCACTTTCTCAATAAAACCATCGCCACTAGAATTTTTGGAGCCATGATGACCGACTTTCAAAACTTCACTTGGTAATATATTTCCAAACCGTCCCAATAAAAAGTTCTCCGCTTTTTGTGATAAATCACTCATGAACAAAAAGTCTTCTTGGCCAAAACTAAACTTGGTCGCCACGGCTTCATCATTGTCATCAGAAAAAATCTTATCTTTGTATGGCGATAGGACGCGAAGATTAGCCCCTCCTGAAGTCAGGTAATCTCCCATAACCACTTTTTTATAAGTCAGTTTCTTGTCAGTTAAAAGTTTTTCCATCTTGGTAAATTTATCAGCACTACCATATTCAGGTAACCAAACCTCATGGACCGAATATAGTGAGAGCAAGCTATCTAGTCCTCCGATATGATCGGCATCCAAGTGAGTTAAAATCACCAAATCGATATCTTTCCGATAGAAAGGTAAAACCAATTTTAATTGACTAACTACCGAACTATCTGGACCAACATCAATCAGGGTCAGTCTTCCACCAGGCCAAACAATCAGTGATGAGTCCCCCTGCCCCACCGACAAAAAATAAACGCGAGCATCGCTTGTGGTATTTGTTTCAAAAAAATATCCAGACCAAACCAAAACACTCAAAACTATGAGAAACAAAATGACCAGAGAATAAATTTTATTAGTCCTTAACATTAATTACATTATACCGTTTTTCTATTCTTCCAGAAACGCCAGAGCCAAATAAAAATTCCGAGATACATAATTATCAGTAACCCCAAAGAAAAAGCTGGAATAGTAAAAGCCGACCAAGACAGCTTGGCCAAAACTGTAGAGACCAATAAAATAATTTTTAGTAATAATCCCGTAAACCATACTAGGGGTTGCAAAACAAATGGCAAAAAACCATATACCGCTCCAATAGTTAATCCTAGAAACATAATCCAGGGAATCAGTGGCAAGACTAACAAGTTGGAAATAATAAATACCAAAGAAAACATGCCGATCTTGTAGAGAAGTAATGGCATGACCAAGACCTGTGCGCCCAAAGTGGTGGTAATAGTCTCTTGCCAAGATCCACGTCCCCATTTTTTGAAAATGATATCTTCAAAATATGGAACGACCAGAACCAAGGACCAGGTGGCCAAGAAAGATAATTGAAATGATAATTCAGTCAGCGTTAGTGGATTCCATAAAATCATAATTATTCCTGCCCCAAACAAAGCACGAATAAAATTAAACTGTCGTCCTAACACTTGGGCTAAAATAACAATACTCGCCATAATACCCGCGCGCATGGCTGTGGAAGAAGCACCAGTCATAAGCACAAAAATAATTATGCCAATAAAACCGGCTATCCAAGATATTGGAGTGGAAATAAAAGCTAATCCCTTTACCAAAAGACCTGCCACCACAGAAATATTGTAACCAGATAAAACAATAATATGAGACAAGCCAACGCGCTTGAAAATATTATTTACTGTATCAGAGATACCGGCCTTATCGCCGATAATCAAACCTCCCAAAAGTCCTCCTTCATCCCCCGCAATGGCTTGATTAATATTTTGGAGAAAGTAATTTTTAATCTTAATTAAACTTTTCTTAAACCAAAAACTTTTATCTTCACCCACTTTGTTAGTCACGGCAAAACCAATCGTGGCTGTGATGCCATCTTTCAATAAATATAAACGATAATCAAAAGGCCGATCTTTGTCTCCGGCGATTATACCTGGTAGAGATAAGCTGCCTTTGACTTGAATAATATCTCCAACAACCGGTCTCATAATATCACCAGAACGAACCAAAACTTTTGTTTGAATAGTTGTGGACCCAATAGATGATACGAGCACAGGTACAGACCAGCCCAAGGAATCGCTGGCAGCTTCGCCAGCTACCACTCCCGTCAAAATAATTTTTTGCTTATCATAATTGGCAATTATTTTTTCCTGAGCTGATAAAACATTCATATGCCACTCAGCTCGGATAATTCCCAGAGATAAAACAAATAATATTCCAGCAAGACTTAACAATAATTCTCTCCGACTAGTATCAAAGATTTTAATAGAAAAAAGAAAACACAAAAATAAAAACAAACACAGTAATCCAAACGATAAGCCGACCCCTAATAGGCCGGCTAGAATACCAACTATGAATCCCGATGTTAAAATGTAGAAAATTTTATTCGACACAACTTTTTACACTCCCCACTCTTTCTTAATCGCGTCCTCATCATCAGTACTCAAAGACTTGCGATACTTGGCACCCTTGGTACCTTTGACCCTAGCTTCACACTCAGCCCAAGTCTGATCTATATGAAACTGTCCATTAACCAAAGATAGATAAGAGTAAGCCTTGGCACCCGAGCGACTCTTGGCTTTAGCCAATTCTTCACGCACATTAATATCATGCACATCCACTGAATAATCTTTTTTCAAACCAGAAAATAATTTTGGCGGACGGCCAAAAGTAAAAGCTGTGGCAATCTCGTCCACTCTTTCATTGCCCGGAATACCGGAGTGACCACTAACTTTTTGCCAGACAATCTTTTTACCATGGGCGTGTTTAGCTAGACCTTCCCACAATTCGCGATTGGACACATCTTTCTTATCAATAGTTTGCCAACCTCGTGCCATCCAACCATAAACCCATTTAGTAATACCATTGATCACATAGGCCGAGTCAGTATGAATCACAATTTCTTTATCGGTGGCACCAATTTCTTTCAAAGCTTCTAGAGCGGCAGTAATCTCCATGCGATTGTTGGTTGTATGTTTATCACTAGCGCCTTTTTCCACAACTTCATTGGTGCGACTACCTTTAGGGAAAACTACCACAGCTCCCCAACCTCCAGGACCAGGATTACCAGAAGACGAACCGTCACAAAAAACGATTATTTTATTCTCTACCATTTTATTTTTATATTCTTTTTCCATTGCGTGAATTATAGCACGAAAAATTCGAGGACTCATCTCGTGCCTAGCCATGAACTGAAAAAAAACAAAACACCGCATCTCCTCCGAGATGCGGGTTGCCAAGTGGATGATTCCTTACTTGGTTCTCTTCTTCGTCTTCTTGACTGGCGCCGTAGTGACTGGTGGTTTTTCGGCCGGGCCAATTTTCGCCAGGAATTCGCCCAGCTGCTTAACGCTGTTGGCGCGAACACATTGACGACCATTGAGACTGATATTCATCGGGTGATCTTCTTCACCAAAGAATACCTTCACGGTGGCGTCATTTGAGCCGGCAAACAGGACATGCCCGAAGCCTCCCTCAGATGTAAAGCCCACAACCGTCAAACCGACTTCTACGCCGCACGCTTTAACAGTCTCTAACATGAGATCTTCTCCTGCAAGGTACAATTCTTTGCTTCCTTAATTTTTTATATCTCTCAAACAATGAGAAACAATCAAGGGTTTGCTGTCAAAGATAATACCTGTAATTACAGGTTTTGTCAAATACTACAGAACTTCGACAATCCTAAGTCTTTTCTCTGTCCTTCCGCGAAAAACATTTTTTTCCAAGTTCACCACCATGTCCACTTTATCACCCACTTTTAATTCTCTCCCCCACGAATCAGGCAGACAGAAAAAAGCAATGGCCGTGACAGTACTTCGTCCGGTTTTAATAATTAATTCCGTATGATTCTTTTCTTTACCAAAAGCTTTAACAGAAACTAGTTCGGCCCCTTTGACCAAAAACACTGGCTTGGGATTACCCACACCAAACGGACGAAACTTTTCCAGATCTTGCCACAAACTTGGCACTAATTCTTCGGGACTAATCACCGCATCAATTTCGAGCATGGCTGCTTCAATCGAACTAGCCACTTGTTCGTAAGCAATGTTTAGATGGTCCTCCAGCGTGTGTACGAGGTCGCTTGAGATAGTTAAACCTCCAGAGGCCTGATGTCCACCAAAATCCAAAATCACATCCTTGGGGACCAAATTCATGAGTTCCACCACATTGACCGAGGCATCAGCCCGACATGAAGCTTTGAGATTCTCTCCCCCTTCTCTACCCCAGACAAACACCGCGCCACCATTGGTTTCAAGAAGTGCATTAGCTACGAGTCCGAGTAGTCCTGGCTTCCAATCTGGATTGCCAATCACAATTACTTTTTTCTTTTCGGTATATCTCTCCTCCATAATCTTTCTCGCTTCTTTGGTAATAGCGGCTACCTGACCTTTGCGTGAATTATTCAAATCTTCCAAGTGTTCCGCCCATTTATCACCCTCAAGCTCATCTGTGGCTACCAACATTTTGAAAGCATCTTCTGGCTCACCAATACGAGAAGCAGCATTAATGCGTGGGGTCAAACTAAAACCAATATCATCTTCGGTCATGGTCTCCAACTCAATTTTCATCTTACGAAAGATCTTTTGTAGTCCAACGCGCGGAGTTTTGCGAATCACTTTCAAACCATAATACGCCAAAGCGCGATTCTCACCCAAAAGCGGCACCATATCTGACAAAGTGGCAATCCCCACGACATCAAGCAGCCATTTCTCCCAGCCCGGCTTCAAACCAAAATCACGCTTTTGAATCAAAGCTTGAACCAATTTAAAAGCCACACCGGCTCCACACAGTTCTTTAAAAGGATATTTAGAGTCCAGTCTTTTGGCATCAACTACCGCTACTGCGTGAGGTAGTTTTTCACCAGGCAGGTGGTGATCTGTAATAATCAAATCTATTTTGTGTTTTTTAAGTAAATCCGCTTCTTCAATATCAGTAATTCCGCAATCTACTGTAATCACTAGTTTTACTTTCTCTTTTTCAAAACCATCCACCGCTCCAGTATTCAAACCAAAACCTTCACGATGGCGATGTGGAATATAATTCGTAAAATTAGTGTAACCAATCTTGGTAAAAAAATTGTGCAATACCACACCACCCGGAATACCATCGGCATCGTAGTCGCTAAAAATTACAATTTTTTCTTGATTATCAATCGCCGAGTAAATTCTCTCCACCGCTTTGTCCATATCTGGCAAAAGAAACGGATCATGCAAATCACGTTCATAATCTGGTGCAAAAAATTTCTCTGCCTCTTCATCGGTATTGATTCCTCTCTCACCAAGCAAAATCTGAATCAGAGAAGAATATTTCTCCAATCCCTTGGCAGTGCGACCGGCTCTGACACGATATTTAACCATGGAGACAGTATAGCACTTTTAATTAGACTCCTTAACCAACTCCGGCTGATAGAAACTATTCAATTTATACGGCCAGTACTCTACCGTTTTTAACTTTTTGCCTTCTACTACCACATTCAAAATATTACCTTTCATCGTTTCTTCAGAAAACGGTTGGTCAAAAACAAAGTTGCCGAGGCTATAGGTAATCCAGCCATCTTTATATTGAACTAAAGGTTCGGAAACATGCGGGTGATGCCCCACAATAATATCTGCCCCGCAATCAATGGCTTTTTCGGCCACGGTTTTTTGATAAGTATTTGACTCGGTCTTATACTCATCCCCCATATGCAGTGATACCACCACCAAATCATTATCTGGACGAACATCCTGGACCATCTGACAGATTTTGTTTTGATCAATTTTTGCCACCCCTGGTTCATCTTTATTTTTCTCCGTCCAAGTTTTACCAAAATCACTAAACGCCATCACTGCCACTTTAAGTTTTTTTACTTCAAAACTTTTAACAGTGTAAGCTTCGTCGTAGTTATTTCCTCCACCGACATATTCCAGACTAGATGACGCGAGGCGTTTCAAGGTATCAACAAAAGCTGACTGGCAATAATCCATCATGTGATTATTGGCGACAGACACGGCATCAAAACCAACATCCGCCAAAACACTCGGTACGGTAGTCGCCATTTGGAAAGAATAGATTGAGCCACAAATATTTTTCTTGTCAGATACCGGGCCTTCGAGATTGCCAAACAACCAATCAAATTGATCGAGTGTCGATTGAATCTTGGCGAAAGGAAAATGATAATCGCCTCCCCCATTTTTCATAATGCTGATTTTTACACTACGGTCTAACATCATATCACCCACAAAACCAAGATGAATAATCTCAGGTTTAATTATCGCTGGTTTTATATTCTCATATACTATAACCTCACGCTTGTCTCTATTGGCCAAATATAAAATCCCCAGCAATAGGGAAAGAAAAATGACTATTAATAGCATATGGCGCTTCATGTTATAATTATTTCATGAATAAAGATAAAAAGAAAATTTTAAAGAAAAAACCGGCTTCGGACTGTGTATTTTGTAAGATAGTTTCTGGCGAAATACCTACTGATAGCAAGATTTACGAAGATAAATATGCCTTTGTTTTTCTCACGATTGCACCAGTCAACCCCGGACACGCTTTAGTTATACCCAAAAAACACTTCGCCAATATCTATGAATTTTCTGATGCCTATTTAACTAAGTTTGCTCCAACACTAAAAAAGGCGTCAATTGCAGTAAAGAAGTCAATGAACGCTGGTGGTATAAATGTTTTTATGAACAACGATCATGCTGCCGGGCAAGCTGTCTTCCATGCTCATTGGCACATTGTCCCCCGCCACCAAGGTGACGGTCTAAAGGTTTGGGAAGTAGATAAAAAATACAAAGAAGGTGAAGCTAAAGAAGTGGCAAAGAAAATCAAAACTGCTTGGAAAGCAGAATAGAAAAAACGGTCTGCTCTGCAGACCGTTTTTTCTATTCTGTGACCACTCTCAGAACCTCCTCAATAGTAGTTATTCCCTGAACACACTTAAATATTCCATCTTCAATCATTGTCATCATTCCTTCTTTCTTAGCCTGTTCTTCAATCTTCTGTGATGTCTCGCCCTTAATCACTAAATCACGAATAGTTGGTGACATCTTCAGCACTTCACTAATACAGACGCGACCCTTGTAACCATCTTTGAATTCAGTGTTTGGCACAGCTTTGCACATTTCCACAGTTTCCCAAGTCGCATCTTCTTTGACAATTTTTTCTGCCTTGAGATAACGCATAACATTGTCCAAGTTGGCCACCTTTTTTAATGATTCAATCTCGGCGGCGTTTAATTTGTATTTTTCTTTACTTGGGGCCAGTTTACGAATCAAGCGTTGACCAATAGCTACATCGAGGGTAGAGACGAGTAGAAAAGGTTCAATCTTCATATCCATCATGCGAGGAATAGTACCAGCGGCGGAGTTGGTGTGAAGTGTGGAGAGGACCAAGTGACCAGTCAGAGCAGCATTCACTGCCAAAGAAGCGGTTTCATTATCGCGGATTTCACCTACCATTATAATGTCTGGATCCTGACGCACAAGAGAGCGCAAGCCGTTGGAGAAAGTAAATCCGATTTCTGGTTTGACCTGAGTTTGATTAACTCTCTGCATTTGATATTCAATTGGATCTTCAATGGTCGCAATGTTCACATCGGTCTCATTCAAAATATCTAAAATAGTATACAGGGTGGTAGTTTTACCGGAACCAGTCGGACCAGTGGTGAGGATCATGCCGTTAGCCTTTTTGGTCGCTTCATAAATACGCTCTAGTGATTCACCATGAAAACCCATCGCTTCCAAAGTAAAACCAGAGACTGATTCACGCAACAAACGCATAACTGTTTTCTCTCCATAGTAGGTAGGTATCATAGACACACGGAAAGAAACTTTTTCGTTGGTGAGTTCTACTTTGAAACGTCCATCTTGAGGCAAACGCTTTTCGTCGAGTTTAAGGTTGGCCAAAACTTTGATACGGGCAGTCACACTTTCAGCTGCGTTTTTTGGCAACACCATCGCATCATGAAGCATACCGTCGATACGATAGCGGACAAGAACTTTATCTTCTAATACTTCAATGTGAATATCTGATGCGCCTTGTAGGATAGCGTGTTTCAAAAGCGTGTCGACAATGCGGACAACTGGCAAATCTTCAGCTAATTTCTTCAAATCCTTCTCACCCAATTCTGGAGCACCAGCCTCCGAAGCCATTTTCAAAGTCTGAGCATCTTGTTGAATCAAATCACCAAACTCCGCTTTCAAACTTTTTTGGTACTGTAGTAAAGAATTTTTTATAGAATCCCCATCGGTCAGACGCACCAACAGTTTTACACCAACTTTTTTCTTGATAAAGTCGAGTGAGACCAAATCCCCTACATCAAGCATAGCCACCTCTAAAGAGTCAGGATTTTTCTTGTAAGCAATAACATTGTTTTTGCGAGCAATCGGTTCCGGGATCAGAGATAAGACTTCAAACGGAATTTTTTCATCTTTCAAACTCACAAAAGGTACACCCAAAATATAAGCTTTGGTACGTCGCAGATCATCATCGGTCATTTTACCCTTGGAGATTAACATATCCGAAAGACTCTGGCCCTTCTCTAGAGCTTCTTTGGCAATAGCATCCAAATCTGTCTTGGACACCAAGCCGGAATCGGCAATGAACTCCTGCAGTTGTTTATCTTGAATGATCATAAATAGTTTTGTAAATTACTTCTGTAATTATATCAGATTATTGATTCAGACAAAAGAAAACAGACGGGTTTCGCGTGCCTAAAACAAATAATAATTTGTTCGGCCAAGAGCGAAACCCGTCTGTTTTCTTTGTAATTATTCCACCCCAGTCACTTTTAGTATTCTTCCTCCAGTCACAGCTGCGCAATCTCCCCAAGCCGAAGATCTAACCCAGACGTACTTGATTCCAGATTGTGTCAAATAGCCTGTGTAATAGCCATTAATTGATGTATCCATCCAATCGTCTGTTGTTAGTTTACTTCCATCCGGGAAAATGATTTCATCACGCACACCCTGAGTACAAGTAACCGGATCAGCGTCTCCATTATCGCCCCAAAGGTTCCAATAGTTTATTCCCATTTTAAGGGTTATGTTATTATTTCCAACAACAAGCTTTCCTGAAGACCAATTAGCCAAAGCAGTTTGGTTTACATATGTATCTGTGACATAACCAGTAGATCTTTTATGATTGATGACGACATTAAGGTTTGGTGTGTTAACACACTTGGTTGTACCATCTATACAGACTTTGTAACTAGTAAAAACAGTTTTTCCATAGAGCCAACAAGTAAAGACATCTTTACCACTGATATCATCATAGGCCACAACGTAGCCTTTTTTATAACTATTTGTGGAAGCAATACCCTCACAAAATGTTTGAGCGGTTGGAATACTACCGC
Organism: bacterium; assembly: GCA_037147155.1. Lineage (GTDB taxonomy): Bacteria > Patescibacteriota > Minisyncoccia > Phycocordibacterales > GWA1-40-21 > JBAWVR01. The sequence goes on from JBAWVR010000003.1 coordinate 28,862, forward strand.
TGGTTTCTATTTCCTTATTACTAAAATAAACAAAATCTGGACCAAGGTCGGCTGGAGGGGTAATGTTTTCTTGAACAGCTGGGGTCTTCCAACTCGCCACGCCGTTGGCGTCGGATGTCAAGACTTTTCCAGCTCCTTGAGATCCATTGATTATGGTAGTGGTTCCCACAATAAGAACATTCCCTTTGACTTGAAGCTTGGCTAATTCATTGCCCAAAATATTTTCTCCAAGGATTAAGTTACCAACTTTAATTTGCTGATTTGCACCTACATTGAGTGGAGCGGCTACGTTTTTATCTGGCGCTGGGGCTGTTGGACCAGTCCAGGCATAGATATAGCCGATACCAAAAACAAATATTGAAAGGAGTAAGAGTGATTTAAAAGTGTTTTTCATATTTATTAATGATTAATCTATAATAATACTATTTCGTACACACTTACTTCCCGCTCGAGAATAAGTATAGGTGGTATCAGCCGGCTTACAAGTCCAATCACAAGCCTTTAAATCAACATCGCTAGTAGAAACTGGCACGAAGGTCCAATTCTTGTCTGTAGCACTAATAGGTAATTTATCACTCAGAATTCTAACGTAGCCAGTTGGGGCCGAACCAAGACAAGACTTTGTTGTTGCTCCACCAGTAGTTCCACCGGTTGTTCCACCACCAGTCGTACCACCTCCACCAACGGGGATATCCACACAGTTATTACCAACTTTTTCTTGTCCCGCACCACAAATAACAATGTTGGCACAACCATTACCCACAACCTCTTGTCCGTCAGGACAAACTCTTACACATTCACCATTAACCAATTCTGCCCCTTCAGGACAAACACATTGGCCATTATTATTTACTAATCCTTCCCCACAGGCCGCACAATAGCTTCCAGTATCACTAGGAATTATTTTATCACCAGCACAACAATCACCATTATCATCGCGCGCTTCGTTATTTCCACAACTACCGCCAGGATTGTTGGTGGTGGTATTCATAAAATCAATCCAACCAACAATACTACCACCCCAGGCATAACCAAGAAGATGATTATTGGTTCCACTTTTTACTCCATAACTACTTTTTCCATCAATAGTTTTACCGGCTAGAGAAATCCAACCATCCCAACCATCAGTTCGGGAAACTGTGCCACATCCACCATCGATACTACCAGCACAGGCTCTGGCCCAACCAGAAAGATTCTGATTTGAGTCAATTTGGGCAGTACATGTTCCGTCTGGACAACCAGTCAATTTTGTAGAGTCGAAAGTTATCCAACCAATGTTGTCAGACCAAACATATCCACACAATTCTCTAGATATAGCATTGTCTGTGGCAGACTTTTTCACCCCAATACCGTATTCTCCTTGGTTCTCACCTAAATGTATCCAGCCAATAGTATCAGACCAAGCATAACCCCCCAGGCGTCCTGTTAGGACACCACTGCAACCGGGCAAGTTAGTATCAGCTTCGACACTATTTATTCTCACAGAACTCAAAAACCCACCGGCAAAGATGGATATAATCAGGAGAAAAAATGTAGTTAGAAAGATTTTTTTATTTTTCATTGATTGCTAAAATGTTTTTAATAAATGGTTTAACTTTGCTAATAGATAAAGTTAAATTACTTGCTAAATTATAACACTCAAACAATAAAAAGAAAAACCGCGAGCCTGACTTTCGTCGGACTCGCGGTTTTAATATTACCAAACTTTAATATATAACTACTACTCTTGTGTTATACATCTTTTCGCTTGAATAGCCACTGGCTGTAACATTCACAGTGTATGCAGTGCCTTCTACCACCGGTATTGTTCCCATTAAAGTAAATGCTCTACTTCCACCAACATTATTCAACACATTTGACCGCGCATAATCAAGCTCAGTCCCCCCAACCGACAAAACATATTTTATTGTTGCGGTGTAATTACCAGAAATATCACCTTTTGCCAAAATCAAAACATTTCCAGTCTTGGAAGCAGTAAAAGTGTATGTATAAGTCATCGGATTTGTTATATAAGTATCATAAGCTGCCTGCTTATCAGATATACTAAAACCTAAACCTTGATTGCCTGTGTTCAGCGCCTGCCAACTTCCCACTCCATTTGCATCAGATGTCAGAACCTTACCCGCCGCTGGTGCACCACCAGTTATTTTAACTTGACCAGCCACTTCCAGTGTAGCTGTTGGATTAACTACCCCGATACCAACATTACCTCCGAGTGGGTTCAATGTTATTGGCCAGGCAGTATTATTACTTACCTTAGCTTGCATCCAGTATGCCCAAGGGCTAGCAGTGAAGACACCTTGACTCAGCTCAACTCCAGCCGTTTCAAACGAGATAGCTGATGGCGCCCCAAAGGTCAGAGTTGGGTCATAGTTTGTAGTACCTGCATTAACATCTAATTTAGAATTTGGCGCATTGGTTCCGATCCCCACATTTCCTGTAGTATAATAAATATTTGCACCAGAAGTAGTCCATTGGGATGCAGATCCGAGACTTTTGGTGGTAACCCAGTAATCAGCCGAGGTGGTCGAAAACATATCTCTCTGAGATTTCCAATAATCTGTAGAAGTAGTACCCCAACCATTATTACTAATTGAACCATTACCCACACAAACCCCATTAATTGCCACGCATCCACCGGTCAAATTAATTCCTCCAGAAAAAGTGGCAGTCGCATTGGACGTGGAGAAAATTCGTCCACCGAAAAGGGCGTTACCATTTACTTGCAATTTTGCCCTGGTCGGTTGATCAAGCAACATGTCATCACCCAATATCAAATTACCTAGCTTTGTTTGTTCAACATCTCCAGCATGGATTGGAGTTGGCAAATTATCTTCTGGTGGAACACCGGTCGGACCAGTCCAAGCATACAGGTATCCAGCACCAACAAGGAGAGAAGTAACAAAAAGTAATTTAATAGTGTTTTTCATAATTTAATAATAACAAATAATGATTCTTTAATCTAGAATAATAGTGTTTTTGAAACAGCGGTTACCACCACGAGAGTAAATATTCTTGGAATTTGCAGCTTTACATGTCCACTCGCAAACCTTTAAATCCTTACTTCTAGTCTTGACGGGCATAAATGACCAGACTAGCTTTGTGCTTGGAGTAACCAAAGCTTTATTAACACTTGATGCTCCGGAACGAACATAGCCATAAGGTCTAACTCCACCACAATATTGAATTGTTTTATCAGTTACACACTTTCCATCAGCATTTTCAGTCTGCCCAATCGGACAACCTTGAACACAAACACCCAAGAGTTCAGCTCGCCCTTCTGGACAATCCGCCACACACTGACCACTGTTCTCCACTTCAGTTAATGAACAATTATCAACACAGTCTGTACCATCAGAGGATTCTACCTGCCCTTCTGGACAATCTTTAACACATCTACCATCGATTGGAATATCTCCTTCATTACACTGATCCTGACAAACGCCATCTGACTCAATCTTATCACCGCAATCCATAACACATTGTCCAGCTACATCTTTATAACCTGGATCACAATCTAGATTACACATTCCATTAGCTTCGTCTTTGGTATATCCATTTGGACAATCAATGAGACATTCGTCCATGAAATTGTACTCATTCTCCTGACAGATCTTCTTGCATTCTCCATCAACTGATTCGTAACCATCTAAACAACCAGCGATACATTCTTGATTAAATTCAACCTCTGGCGGGGTACAAGTATTTTTACAAATACCATTGTCATCAACTTCACCTCCACCACAACCATCCTGACAAATTCCATCTACATTCACTTGCCAATCAGCACAAATATTCGTACATTCACCATATGATTCTACCTGTCCATCTGAACACTGTAGAGCACAGTGCGCTGGTGGAGGAATCTCGGACTGAATTTGACCTTCCGGACAATCCAAAACACACTGTCCACCATCTGCCTTGTAACCCAAACCACAGTCTTTGACACAGATTCCATCTGATTCAACATAGCCCACAGCGCAATCCAAAACACATTCATTACCAAAATCTTTGTATCCCTGTAAACAATCCAATACGCACTGACCATCACCATTATCTTTGTATCCTTCTCCACAATCTATTAAATCTATTACGCATTGACCGTTCTTCTCTATTTTGCCTTCATCACAAATAATCACACACTCCCCGGCTACTTCTCTGTATTGTGATGGACACTCCGGAACACAAACACCAGCCAACTTTACTAAGCCATCTGAACACACATCTGTACAAATACCATCTTGAGCTACCTGACCATCTGTACATCCATCTTTACACTCACCATTTGACTCAACCATCCCCAATGGACAGCTCGTGGTGATACACTGGCCGCTAAAATCTACGGTGCCATCTGGACAAACAGTTCGACATTCATTTTCAAACAACACCTCTCCTTCCCGACAGACATCCACACACACCCCAGTTGTTGATTTGACTTTACCCAAAGCTTCACAATCCGGTACACAAATATTAAATTCCATTTTTTCATTAGCAGGACATTCACATACACCATTCACGGCTTCTGATCCACCTAAACAGCTTGGAACACAAGTACCTTGATAAGTCACTTTACCCAATTGTTCACAAGTTATAATACTAATACACTGACTATCATAATATGTCATGTCCTCCGGACAGACGGTGACACATTGTCCAGCCACATCTTCCTTGCCATCTGGACACAAACACTGTCCGTCTACCTCCACTTTTTCCCCTGCACAAACCTGGCAGTAGGTATTTCTGATTGTTTGACCCAAGAGACCAGTTGTAATAGTTGTAACCAGCTTATTATTTTCTAGTGTGGCCGGACAACAAATACCATTATCATCTTTTACTTCTCCATTCGCACAGGTAGCAAAATCTATCTTGACATCAAAGAAATCCAGCCATCCCAAAACATCACTACCCCAAGCAAAACCCGTGAGAGCGTCACCTGACAGTCCAGATATGCCATATTTTTCGCGGGCTGTAGTTGTACCTGATAGAGAAATCCAACCATCCCAACCACCATTGAGTGAACCTTTTAAGCTTGCTGGATCAGTGATAGTTCTTACTACTGTGGTAGTTACTGGTGTTCCACCAATATCAACTAGAGTGTAAGTTGAAACATTGGTTGGAACATTTATTGTACTAGTTGAGGTCACTGGTTTAGAAACATATATTTTACCTCCGTAAACAACTGCAGTCAGAATACTACCGTTGTCCGATACGGCCACAGAACGCCACACCCTGGCAACATCGCTTGTCCTTGGATACCAGTAATCACCAGTACTTGTAGACATATATAGATATCCACCACTAACCACAGCAGCCTGTATCGAGCCGCCAGCAGACATTGCTACACCCTGCCAGTCTAAATTAGGAGTTTTTTGGTACCAATTTGTACCAGAATTCTTTGTTGTATATATTTTAGACGGAGTCAGGCCAGTAAAACCTGCAACCAAATCTGGATCACTACCAGCAACAACCGTTCTAACAGTACCATTACTGGACATAGAGGTATTTACTTTATAACCATAAGGAACTCCTCTGTAACCACTAACCCAACCAGCCCCTTTATCAATATCCCAAGTACCAACCACAGATTTAATCAAGCCATTTTGAGTAATATAAGTGTCATAAAAACCAGTGCAACCAGGACCACTTTCGGATAAAAAAGTTTTGCCATAATTTGTAGAATAATAAACACAACCGGTACCCATGTCTCCATAATAATTATTTTCTGAAAACATTTGTTTACTACCATCAGCAGACATCGCCGCCGATGTCCACATTGAACCCGCTAAATTTTTACTAACATTCACCCAGGTGTTGCCCGAGGTTGTTGAAACAAAAACCCCATCCCAACCAGCAGCCAGTTGATATGTACCTGTTGCAGATACAGCAATCGAACGCCAGCCACGGTTTACATCGGTCATTTTCCCTGTCCAAGAATCACCAGAATCGTTTGATTCGTAAATATAACCACCTTTTTCAACTGCCGCTTGCATTACACCATCACGTGAAACTGCAACATCAACCCAGTTTCTATTCTTGTCTGTCGCTTTCTCTAACCAATTGTCTCCGTACCCACCAGTAGTAGTCGTGACTGTTTGAGGAACATTAACCACAGTGGTACTAGTCTCTATTCTCTTATTTGGAGAAATCGAAGTATAAATTGTGCCGTTTTCTTGAACCGCAGTCATAACTGAGCCATCAGCGGAAACTGCTACACCAGTCCAACCACCAGCTGGTGCTGTTTTTTTCTCCCAATACAAACCGGTGCTTGTGGAAACATATATTCTGCCCTCGCCTGGTTGAGTCGCTGTGTCTCCCCAAGACACTGCCACCTGCACACTGCCATCAGCAGTCATGTCCACATCTGTCCAACTCATTTGTGCGTACTGAGAGCCAAGTTGTGTCCACTTACTTCCAGTAGTGGTTGATATATATATCGTTCCCTCAGCCATAAGACCAGTTAGTATCGAACCATCTGCGGATGACTGCATAACATTGAAATTATCGAAATTCCTGAAACTAGTATTGACCGTCGGCCAAGAGCCATTGGTTAAACCATGATTTATTGATATACCCAAAAAACCATCACCACCAGCATCGACGGCCATAAATTCTTTACTGCCATCTGAGGTAATAGCCACACCACGTGGATCTGCGCCCATATCATAAACTGTCCAGCTCGCGCCATAAGTTTGCGATACGCCAGCCAGAGCCGAATCACTGATAGCTACCTGATATTGCCCACTGTTGGACATAACAACTTTTTTCCAACTAGCTCCACATCCTGTACAGCCAGTGGCCGTCCAAGTATTGCCATAGTCCGAAGAAGTGTAGATCGAACCGCCATTCACCACTGCCGTTTGATATTTTCCATCTGTAGATGGATCAGTTGACATGGCCACACTGGTCCACATACGATTAGTAGAAGTTGCTGTCCAAGTCTCTCCATAATCCTTGGATAAATAAATTTTGCCACCATTAACAACCGCCGTTTGGAGTTTTCCATCCGAGGACATGGCTACACCAGACCAATTTCTATTAACAGTCGTCTTTTGTACCCAAGTATCCCCCGCTGGTTTAGTAACATATGTCGTCACGGTTGAAGTAGATAGAATTTTTCCACTACCAGTATATTCCCCGCACATGCCATCAGTACTACCCGCACAAGCTCTGGCCCAACCAGAAATATTTTTATTAGACATGCCATCGATTTTGGCTGTACATTCACCAGCAGGACAATTATTTAAATCCAGGGCATTAAAAGATACCCAGCCGATATTATCTGCCCAGCCATAACCACAGAGATTTTTGTCAGATTTTATACCCACACCATAAGTACCCTCATTTTCTCCAAGACTAATCCAGCCAATATTGTCAGACCAGATATAGCCACTGAGGCGACCGATCAAACTATCACTACAACCTGGCAAATTGGTATCAGCTGTCACTTTTTCTATTTTGAAATCACGAAAAGAACTTCCAGCAAAAATAGCTGCAATTAAAAGAAGAAAGGTAAAAAGAAAAAGTTTTTTATTTTTCATTTACGACTTGGTGCTTATAAAATACTACAAAAATTATAACATTTATTTAGAAAAGAAAAAACCGCAAGTTTGGCTCCTGCCAAACTTGCGGTTTTTAATCTTAAAATCAACTACCCCGCAGCAAGCTGACGGGGTATGAGGAGTTCCAGTGCCAAAAG
>JBAWVR010000004.1:0-31999 GCA_037147155.1 bacterium
ACATGTGTTTATATTACCACTGCGGAAGTGGTGCCAAGCTATTGAACCATTACGATTTATTTGACAAATTATTCAAAAAGGAGCACAATTTTGCCAGTAAAAACCTGTTCCACCATCATCACCGGGAGACCTATCATGAAAACTAGCGAGAAATTGTCCCTCATCATTGTCACAATTCTTTGTCTTATTTTTCTGCTCTGGTGTCGGCACTATGAGAAAAAACACTTTGGAAAGGAGGTTCCGATTGAAAATCAAACTTCCAAAGGTTAGCCCTGAGCAAATATTGGCACTAATTTTTATGGCCATGTTTGCTTCCGCTGCCTTTTTTATTAAAGGTTGCTAAAAAGCCCGCGTATTCATTCGACGGGCTTTTGTTATTTAAAAATGTTGACAAATTTTCTCTAAATGGCATATTAATAATGTTCTTTCACAGGGATCAGTCAATTAAAACTTGTGGTCATGAACATTCGGAGTCATAAGAAAGGCGGTGGGTATGAAAGCACGTTGGATGACATTGATAGAGTTTTTGTTTTACAACGTTTTAATTCTGATTTTACTTGCAACTTTTCTTCCAATGATTATCAATATCTGGACGAAGAAGTCGGGTTAAATCAATTAAGACCAAAACCCCCGGTCGCTTGTGCGAGCCGGGGTTTTTAATTATTATTATTTTTCTAATCCTTTCACCACTACCTTGAATTTTACTTTTACACCTTGAGCTTCGACTTCCACCTCATGCCCCCCTACTTCTTTCAGATTTTTCTCAAGCAAAATGTATTCTGGCAAAATGTCGATATGTGCCTGTTTTTTCAATTCTAGAGCTAACTGCTCCTTGTGAATACCGGCGAACAAGTGACCAATGTCATTGGTTTTACCACTAATCTCTAGCGTGGTCTCACGGATAGCTGCCAAGTTTTTTCTCAATATCTCTTCGTCAACACGCTTAAAATCTGATTCTTTTTTCTTCATCAAATCCACACGCTTGACATTCTCTGGAGTAGCGGTAATTGCTTCTTTGTTTGGAATCAAACTATTTAGAGCGAAGCCATCAGCCACATCCTTAACATCATACTTTTTACCAACTTTTCTAACGTCTTTAATCAAGATTATTTTCATCGGAATATTATTACCTTTTAATACCTATAATCTACTTCATTTGGTCCAGAACTTCAATAGCCTTGGCCAATTGCTTGTCATTTTTCTTGACTATATCTTCTTCGGTCAACTTTACTTCATAATCTGGCTTTAAACCTTGTTCAGAGATAGAATAGCCATTTGGAGTGAGCCAGCGAGCAATAGTTACCTTGAGTGAGCTATCTTCAGGCATACTAATCAACTCCTGGACTGAACCTTTACCGTAAGTCTTGGTGCCCACCAATTTGGCGAGACCTTGGTCACGGAGAGCTCCGGCCATAATTTCTGAGGCTGAAGCAGAACCGCCGTCAACCAAAATTACTAACTTCAACTTATCATTAAAAATATTGAAACCAAGACTGCGATGAATTTTTTCATCCTTACCATCCGCACCAGCTTCGCGCACAATCACTTTACCCATCGGCAAAAACCAACTTGTCATATGTACAGCAGCTTCAAGATAACCACCGGGGTTACCACGCAAGTCGATAATCAGTCTGTCCTTGCCTGATTCTGAAAACTCTCTCAGGGCATCACGGAAGAAATCTGCAGATTTAGCATAAAAGTTGTATACTCGAATTACAAACACATCTCCTTTGATTTCAGTATCGATTGTCGGAATATTAATTGTATCGCGCACTAGAGTTTTTTCTATTGGTGTACTCAGACCTTCGCGCAAAATTTTTACTTTAACTTCACTGCCTTTTGGTCCACGAATAATTTTTACCGCATCTTCAGACGTCATATTTTGTGTACTAGTCCCATTGATTTCCAAAATCTTGTCACCTGGTCTAATATCTGCTCTAAAAGCAGGCGTGCCCTTGAGTGGAGCGATAACTGTCAAAATCCCATCCTTGAGTCCAATCTCCATACCCACTCCTTCAAAGTCACCACTAATATCTTCATTAAATGATTTGGATTTTACTGGAGGCATAAAAACTGTATACGGATCATTGTAAGCACTGGTCATTCCCTGAATAGCACCCCAAACGCGCTCATCAATAGTTGGCTTCTTACTCTTGGCACTAGTTACAAATTTCTGATCAAGAACTTTCCACGCTTCCCAAAAAGGAGCCATGTCAATCTCGGTTGAACTAGCTACTGTGGCCAAAGCTGCATTGTTAATCACCAGACCATTGGTCGGATCTTTCTTTTCCCCATACTGCATACCAAACCAAAACGCCAAACAAAAACCAGCCACCATCAAAAGTGGCAAACCGTAATAGCTCAGTGATTTATCTTTCATATGCGTACCATTATCGCAAAAATTAAACTTTTATTCAAGCGATGGTGTGGATTAAAAAACTTGTTTCGATAAAATATAATGTTATAATAATTCTAGTTATGTTAAAAAAATACACCTACAAAAATTTGACTTGGATTGATGCTGAAAATCCAAGTAAAAGTGAGGTTGGTTCTTTGATGGAAGAGTATGATCTTGACCCAGCAGTAGCTCAAGAAATATCCTTGCCTACTTACAAACCAAAGATTGTTCGTAATGACAAGTATATTTATCTTGTCTTGCATTTTCCTGCCTATCGCCACACGCACTGCGGTGATATGCCTCAAGAAATTGATTTTGTAATTGGTTCAGATTTTCTAATCACTACTAGTTATTGTCATGTAGATCAGATTGAAAACATTGCCAAGATTTTCGAAGTGCAATCAATGATTGAGAGAGATTACTTTCAAGATAATCCCGGTGCCCTCTTTCACTACATAATGAAAGAACTCTACAAAGGACTAAGTGATGAAATTGATTATATTAACGATTCTCTTCAAACTATTGAAAAGAAGATTTTCCAGGGCCAAGAGAAACAAATGGTCATCGCCCTATCTGGCGTCAACCGCAATCTTCTAAATTTTCGCAACTCCATTGACTCACAAACAGAGGTGATTGAAGACTTGGAAGACATTGGACGTGAATTTTTTAGTTTGAGCTATGTTTACAACTTAAACGATATTGCTAGCGAACATTTTAAAGTCCAGAAGGCTTTGGAAAAAAATATTAGTCTTTTGTCTGAACTTCGCGAAACCAACAACTCACTACTTTCTACCAAACAGAACGAAATTATGAAGACGTTGACTATCATTACCGTCATTGTGATGCCATTTAGTATTGTGGCTAGTATGTTTCAAATGGGTATGACTTATGCTCCTATTGTTGGTATGGACTATGACTTTTACTGGGTTGTTGCATTTGAAATACTTATAGCTATACTAATATTCATCATAGCCAGACGCAAAAAGTGGTTATAATTCAAATTTATGTTAAATCTTCTGTCAAAAATCTGGCCCATCTGGAATCCCAAGAATCCGGTAGAAAATCTTGAAATGAACAATCTGTATCTTTTCAATAGTTTGACTCACAAGAAAGAATTATTTAAACCCATCAATCCGGACGCAGAGGTGGGCATGTATACTTGTGGTCCTACCGTTTACAACTTCCCTCATCTTGGCAATCTTCGTACTTATGTGTTTGAAGATGTTTTAAAACGCATCTTATCATACGACGGCTACCGTGTTAAACATGTTATGAATATCACTGACGTCGGACACCTGACCGGCGATCAAGACATGGGTGAAGACAAGCTGGAGCGTGAAGCCAAAAAAGAAGGCAAAGATGCTTGGGCTGTCGCTAAGTTTTACACTGATGCTTTTTTTACAGATGCTAAAAATTTAAATATTATTACACCAAATGTAGTTTGTAAGGCTACAGAACATATTGCTGAGCAAATTGAATTACTAAAGGTTCTGGAGAAAAAAGGTTTTACTTATAAAACTTCTGACGGTATATATTTTGATACTTCAAAGGTAGCTGACTACGGCAAGCTTAGTGGTCAAAAATTGAGCGATCTTATGGAAGGGGCTCGCATTGAGAAAAATGACGACAAGAAAAATCCAACAGACTTTGCTTTGTGGAAATTCTCCCCTACCAACGAAAAACGTCAAATGGAATGGCCTTCACCTTGGGGTGTGGGTTTCCCTGGTTGGCACATTGAGTGTTCGGCGATGAGTATGAAATATTTAGGTGACCACTTTGATATTCATTGTGGCGGTGTAGATCACTTAACTATTCATCACACCAATGAAATCGCTCAGACTGAAAGTGCAACTGGCAAGAAGCCATGGGTTAACTATTGGATTCATGGGGCGTTTCTAAATATTGCTGGTGGTAAGAAGATGGCCAAGAGTTCCGGTGACTTTATTACTGTGACCAATACTTTTATTGATAAAGGTATGAGCCCTCTCATCTATCGCTATGCTTGTTTGGCAGTACATTATCGTAAGCCAATGGAATGGAGCGATGGCTCGATTGAATCCGCTAAAAATGGTTATGCGAATTTGCTAAATAAAATTTCTACTCTGGGTGACAAGATTGGCAATATTGACGAGACCCTTCAACAAAAATTTCTCTTGGCGATTAATGATGATATGAATATGGCTCTGGCCTTGTCTATCGTTCAGGAAGTTTTGAAAGCAAAAATTTCTAATGAAGATAAACTAGCTACTATTTTAGATTTTGATAAAGTGCTCGGCTTAGAATTAAACAAGTCAATTAAAAAAGCTGGTAGCGAAGATGTACCAGATCATGTTAGTAAATTGGTTATCCAAAGACAAAATGCTCGTGATTCCAAAAACTGGGCTGAGTCTGATAGACTACGAGACGAAATCAAGAAGCACGGCTATGAGGTAAAAGATACCAGTAACGGTCCGGAAGTGAAGAAAATTTAATAATTAGGCCCAAAAAAGACGCTGTTTAGCGTCTTTTTTGGGCCTAATTTAATCCCCAGCTTAAGCACATATTTTTCCCCTTTTGCCTATTCCCCGCCAAACTTAATATTGCTAAAATAGACACATTGATAAATTAACCACTTGAATAAAAACGAGTAAAATTATGGTCACCAGAATTCCACCACAAAATATTGATTCCGAAAAAGCTTTGCTTGGATCTATCATGCTTGATCCGGAAAAGATTTATGACATCGCCGACATCGTGCGACCAGAAACTTTTTACGTGGAAAAACATCGTATTATTTATAAGACAATGGAAGAGTTGAGTGGCAAGAAAGAACCAATCGACCTCGTCACTGTTTCCACCAAACTCAAAGAAAAAAGTCAGTTGGATCAAATCGGTGGTATGTCTTATCTCACCGAATTGGTCAACATGGTGCCATCTGCTTCAAATGCCGAACACTACGCTAGTATTGTTCATAAAAAATATTTGATGCGTAAATTGATTTCCGCCTCAGAAGATATTTGTAATCTAAGTTATGACGAATCTAATGATTCCGAAGTGGTCATCGACAGCGCGGAAAAAATGATTTACGAAGTGGCACAGTCTACCTCAGGTAAAAAGTTTATTGCTTTGGGTGATGCTTTGGGCGAAGCTTGGACACGTTGGGAATCACTACACAATTCACCTGAAGGTATGCGCGGTGTACCAACCGGTTTTCGTGAACTCGATAATAAACTATCTGGTCTACAAAAATCCGACTTGATTATTCTAGCCGCTCGACCTTCTTGTGGTAAGACCTCTCTCGCTCTCGATATTGCTCGTAATGCCGCTATTCGTCATGGCAAGCATGTGGCTATCTTCTCTCTGGAAATGGCTACTCAGCAACTCGTCGACCGTATGGTCTCAGCTGAATCACGTGTGGATGCCTGGAAGCTCCGTACTGGTAAGCTCAATATGGACACTGAATTTAGTAAGCTCCGTGATTCACTTGAACCATTGTCTAAAGCCCCGATTTTTGTTGACGATCAACCAGGTACAAACATTTTAAAAATGCGTGCTACTTTGCGCCGCTTACAAAACGAAAAGCAAGTTGACCTCGTAATCGTAGACTACCTCCAGCTCATGGCGTCTGTGCATGCCAAGAGTGACAACGTGGTTCAGCAAATCACTGAAGTTTCTCGTTCTCTCAAACAACTGGCTCGTGAATTTAACGTACCAGTCCTCGCTCTCTCTCAGCTCTCTCGTGCCGTGGAACAACGTGGTGGTCGCCCTCGCCTCTCTGACCTTCGTGACTCTGGTTCTATCGAACAGGACGCCGACGTGGTTATGTTTATTCACCGTGAAGACAAATACAAAGACGCAGCCGAAAAAGACAACATTGCTGAAATCTTGATTGAAAAGCACCGTAACGGTCCAACAGGTGTTGCCAAACTTTACTTTGATCAGGAGAAATCGACTTTTCTTAACATTGACAAGCAAGAGCAAGACGACTTTGGCAAAGCAGGATTCTAATAAATTTTTATGGATACTATTACCAAACTTAGCAAAATATTTTCTGAATTCCCAGGCATTGGTCCACGTCAAGCCAAGCGTTTTGTCTATTTTCTTCTTTCTCGTCATGATGGGCACATCAACGAACTAATAGAACTTTTGGCAGATCTAAAAAAACAAATTAGAGTTTGTAATGAATGTTACCGCTTCTTTTCTGATAGTCAAAAAACTCATAGCACTTGTGATATCTGTCGCCAAAACAATCGAAACCATCACGAACTCATGATTGTTAGTCGCGATGTTGACCTAGAAAATATTGAGAAAAGTCATTCTTACATGGGACTATACTTTGTCTTGGGTGGTAATGTGCCAATCCTTGATAAGAATCCAGAAGACAAAATTCGCTTGCGTGAGCTCTTGACCAAAATTGAACGTCAAAGTGCTGAGGGGCTAAACGAAATTATTTTTGGTCTTAATGCCAATCCAGAGGGTGAATATACAGAGGAATATTTGCGAAAAATCTTGGCTCCTTTGACTCAAAAAAATAATATTAAATTATCTATTCTTGGTCGCGGACTATCTACCGGTACCGAACTCGAATATTCTGATTCTGACACTATCAAAAATGCCCTATTGAATAGACATTCTTAGTTTTTACAAACCGTAGTCTTTGTGATATAACTTGAATAGAAAAACGGGCAATTCTGTCCAACCTGAACCTTGATAAAGGTATTTTTTTAATGTCACCCAAAACACAGGAGAGCAACAATGAGAAAGAAAAACGTCCTCTTGAATGTTGGACCGAAAATCACAGTTATTGCCATCACTGGCGGACCGTGTGCCGGAAAAACTACCGGCCTAGCTTACCTCTATCAAAAATTGAGAGATCGTGGTTACAAGGTGTTAATCTCTCCAGAGTCAGCCACCAAACTGATAACGGCAGGAATGACACCAGGAGAACTCAGCAATAGCATCTTTCAAGAAGAAATTCTTTTGGATGTTGTCGCTCAAGAAGAAAGAATGATTAGCATTGCCAAGCGGTATGCCAAGATTGGAAAACGTGTGGTTGTCTTGTGCGACCGTGGTGTGATGGATGGTGAAGCCTATGCTGGAAAAGCGGCTTTTGCCAGACTTCTCAAAAAGCATTCCCTAAATCACCACACTGCCTGCAACAGTCGATATCACGCAGTTATCCATCTCCGGACAGCTGCACTTGGTGCGGAAAAATTCTACACTCTCGAAAACAATAGCGCCCGAATTGAGGGACACGATAGAGCTATCCAAGTTGACGAGGCAACTCTCGATGCTTGGACCAGACATCATCACCCAAGGGTGATCGACAACTCTACCGATTTCGATGGCAAGATTCATCGCTTGTTTGAGGAGGTGTGTTGGATACTCGGTGACCCGGTTCCACTGGAGAAAGAAGACAAATTCTTGATCAAGTCGATCCGTGATAAGGATATCCCGGTAACTTGGTTTAAAAGCCTAGTCACCCAATTCTATCTGAAATCGAACGATGACAGCGTACGAAGAATCCGTTCACGAGCAGATATCGACAATGGAGAAACCACATTCTACTACACAATCAAACGTGAAGTTGAACCTGGTGTACGCTCCGAAGTTGAAAGAATGATTTCCGAAAGGGAGTTCAAAAGACTGCTCATGGAGAGAGATCCGGATTTTGATCCAATTACCAAAGAAAGAATCTGTTTCTTCTGGAAAAACCAATTCTTCGAGTTGGATAGATTCTTTGGACAAAATCGCGGGTTGTATCTCATGGAAGCAGAACAAACGAATCTGTCTCCGGAAATATCACTTCCACCTTTTGTTAAAGTGACCAAAAAAGTTACCGCTGACAAGAACTACGGCAATTATCAGTTGGCACGAAAAAAATAGCTTTTTAAACACTACCGAGCGTGAAAGGACGCTCGGTTTTTTTGTACAAATATTTTCTTATCTAAAATTAAATTAGAAATAGCCAAGCCGCTTAGTGCGAACTTGGCTATTTGATTTTACCTGCAAGGTTATTCTTGCATTGATGGTCTCGATAAATATTCCTCGGTACTTATCATTTTACCTTTGGTGTGTTTCTGAACCAAAAAGAGGCGTTCTTCTTGTCTGATGTCATCGGGGACAAAAATCATGAGCTCATACATTGCCCCATCAAATAGAATTTCAGATACCGGGTGAGTAATCAGATCCTTTTTGATTTCAGGAGTCAGTTTTAAACCAAGCTTGTTGCTATGGTTATCATTGCTCGTGAGCGCCAAAATAGCGCGACTCAAGTCTTTGGGTAAAGCTGCGTATAGTTCAGCAATCCTGCCCCCATAAGATAGAACTAGTGACAATTTGTCAGGCATGGAAACAACCTCTACTTTCTGTTTACTGATGTTTGGTTTTGATGCACTAAAAAAACAATTTTGTACTTCCTCCATAAAGATACACAAGAAGATGATTTTTGTAAATACGAAACCAGCCACCCCTCTCGGAATGGCTGGTGAATTAATTAAGACTACTTGATTGAGTCAATAGTTACTTTAAAGAATGGTTGTCTGTGTCCGTTCTTTTTGAAATATTTACTCTTTTGCTTGTAATGAATAACTATGACTTTTTTGGAGCGACCAATCTCTGAGATTGTGCCGTTGACAGCTGCTCCTGCGATATAAGGTGTGCCAAGGGTAGTGTCTTTACCACTATCAACCAAAAGCACCTTATCAAAGGTAACCTTATCGCCAACTTGTGCGGTATCAGAAAGCTTCTCAATCTTAACAGTCTCGCCGACTGCTACGCGATATTGCTTTCCACCGGTTTGTATTACTGCAAATTCCATAGTTCTATATTCTACACATTTTTGAATTAAACGCAAGTACAATATTGTGGCTTAAAATCTGCCTTTTGTTTTGTTTGTCATTGCGAGGGTAATCCCGTGGCAATCCAGACCTTTAGGCACATCAAAACCCTGCGAAGACTGGACTGCTTCGCAAAGCCTCGCAGAGACGGGAAAAGGCCATACTAAGCCGGCCTTTTACGAATTCTGTGTCGCCACAAACAGCCTAACCAAACGAATTTCTTCAAAGGTTACAGCTGATCCCAGCTTGTTTTTGACTGGGGCCAGACGATAGTCACGGTTCTCGGAATATAGAGAATTAAACGCCAAAAGAATCTTCTTATACTTCCCTAATGAAATTTCTTTTTTTAAATAATTCATATTGGCCGATCCGTCTATAGCAATCAGTTTTTCCAAGTGACCTAAAATGGTTTCTTTGGTTACTTCACGAGCTTCCGCCATATCGGCAATGGATTGTTGGTCTTTGACCATATCGCGAATTTCGTCCAGAGCAGACTTTTTCTTTTCTTTCTTGGAAGCGCGAACGGAATTCAAAAAGTTCTCCTGAATTTTTTCCACATCTTTGTCGGGAGTTTTACGAAAATCGTTAACCGCTTTTTTGGACAGTTTTCGGAGTTCATTATCATATTCCAAGACTTCATCATGGACTTGTAAAGCGTTCTCATTGATTCCCAAAAGACGCAAACCCTCAAGTGAGCGGACACGTGACAAGGCCACGTAGCCCATGCCTTTTTCAAAGGAACGAGACAAGTCCACTTCTACCGCGTCCAAGCTCATGCCTTGGCTCTTGTGGACTGTTATAGCCCATGCTAGACGCAATGGGAACTGCTTGATTGAGGCCTTGATCTTGCCGTTTTCCTCAATCACCCAGGCCGCCTGTTCCACCTTGATTTCCTCCCCTTTTATCGTTCGTACAACTGGTCCAGAGATATCACAACGAGTGACGATACCCAAAGTTCCATTCACATAACCAGCTTCCATATTATTCTTTACAAAAATTACCTTGGCTCCAACCCGGAGTTTCAGGGTACTTGGTGCCAAACAACTTTTTTTGATGAGTTCCACTAATTTTTCTAGTCCAACACCCTCAGCAATATATTCTACTTGTGGGGTATTTATTTTCTTTAGTTCGCCTTCATTGATCACATCCACGTCCGCATTGTGAGTATGTAGTCTGGTCGGTTCAATACTGACATCCAATTTAGAATCTTTACGACTCATCAAACACTCATAAGTTTTTTCGGAAACTTCATTATTGCGGATTTCATTCAAGAGACAGATAAAATCCTGATCTTTTTGACGATGTTGTTCTTCTAAATAACAAATTTGCAAATCAAGGTTTTTCCAAGCTTCAGATTCATAGGCAAATTTTGTCTCTGGTTCACCAAAACGAGTAACCGGTGGTAACTGGAAAAAGTCTCCACAGAGCACAACTTGAATACCACCAAAAGGTAAATCATTTCTTTTGAAATGTCTGAGCACTTGGTCAATCAAGTCGAGTCGAAAATGGTGGAGCATGGAGACCTCGTCAATAATCAAAACCTTCACACTTTCCATACGCTTCCAGAGATAGGAGCGACTTTCCAAATCTTCCAAATCCATCTCTGATAATTCATTGCGAATACCCATCCCCGTCCAAGCGTGAATAGTTTGTCCCCCCATATGCGTAGCTGCGAGACCGGTCGAAGCCGTCACACCAATATCCACCCCATTGTCTTTGAGGTATTTGATGTATTGATTCAAAAGATAGGTCTTACCAGAACCAGCCGAGCCGGTGATATAAACATTGTGACCCATTTTCAAAATAGCCAAAGCTTCCTTTTGTGTCATACAAGGATTTTAGCATATTTTAAGTGTTTTACCGAATTAATTATTTTAAGCGATTTTCTGCCAAGTTCCAATCCAATTGACCAATCAAAGCAGTGACATAATCAGCTCGTTTTGGGCCATAATCCAAATAATAGGCATGTTCCCAGACATCCAAGACTAGAAGTACTTTGGTATCAACAATCACACCGAGATCATGTTCCCCCACCCAGAGATTGCGAACTTTTTTATCCAATTCATCATAGACCAATACCGCCCAACCGATACCACGCATAGTAGCGGTAGCTTTAAAATCTTCTGACCATTTTTCGTATGAGCCAAAACTTTCTACAATTAACTTCCCAACTTCACTGTTAATATCAAAACTGCTTTCACCTACACGGATATTTTCAAAAAATAATTCATGTAGACGTAAGCCATTTCTCTCCCAAGCTAAACGTCTTTTGATTTCATTGTATTCTGGTGTGCCTTTGGCCAGTGTCTCCAATAGTCCAATAAGTTTATTGGTATTGGTCACATAACCAGCATACAAAGTCAGATGGTGGTTAATGGTGTTTTCACTCACCCCAACTAATCCTTTCAAATTATCAAATTGTTTTGTTTCGTAAGTCATACACTTATTATACAGCTATCTTTACAAAAAGTCTCAAATCGGTCTTTGCGAGGCCTGGCGAAACAATCCAGTCTTATCTTTTATGATAGTTTTGTAACTAAAGGTCTGGATTGCTTCGCAAAGCCTCGCAATGACGAAAACACAAAACGAAACCGCCCTTGCGGGCGGTTTCGTTTTAGTTAAAGAAAATTACCCGGTTGTGAGCTTTGGCATTAAAATTTTTTTTGTACAAAACAGACTCTGATATTACATCAGAGTCTGTTTTGCTAATTTTATACTTAGTTGTATTACTGGACACAATTTTCAAAAACGATGCCAAAGCTCACAACCGGATTATTTCTTTGAAACCTTCTTCTTAGCAGCAGCCTTCTTAGCTGGTGCGACAACGGCCTTAACAGCCTTTTTGTCAGCAACTACAACCTTTGGAGCTTCTACCTTAGCAATAGTCTTTTCAACTGGAGCAGATACCCTGGTCATTGATTCGATTGAGCGAATCAATTTTTCTAATTTGGAGTTAATAGCTTCTAATTGAACCTTAACACCATCATCAGTCTTTGGAGTATCAAAGCTTCTTTTTTCAAAGCTTGGACGAGCACCACGATCATTGAAATCACGGCGTGGAAATCTGTCTTCACGGCCACCACGGTCATCACCTTTCTGTTTGCTAAAGCAATCATTACAGAAAATTGGCTTACCATTAGATGGACGAAATGGAACCTGACAGTCTTTTTGACATTCTGAACAGGTTGCTGAAAACATTTCCTTATCTCTATTATCACGACCTCCGAAACTCGGGCGACCACCACGGTCACCACCAAATCGTGAACCTCCACGATTGCCACCAAATCTACTTCCGCCTTCGCGTCTAAATTCTCCCATATTATTTTTTTGCCTCCTCACCCTTCCATCTACCATCCGGTAGAGCGGAACATAACGATTTGGCTTATATAGTTATTGTTTTTAAAACCGAGACTATATTCTAACATATCTTTATTAAAAAAGCAAGACTTTCGGATAATAATAAAAAAACGGTTGATACCACTTACTCCCTGGGAGTAAGCAATCTCAACCGTTCGTCTGCGCGACTCGCAGGTAATCAGACCGGCATGACTTCAATTTCACTGCCGTCACTAGTGGCATTCACCACTGTGTAGACAATGTCGCCTTTTGGCGAAATCACCTCGTGTCCTTTGAAAACTTTTGATGAGTCGGCGAGAACTTCAACCTTGCCAGCACGGCGCCCCTCCACCAGCAAAGTTGCCTGCTTTGTGACCATTCCTGTACCCATGTGACCTGCCTCCTAGTTAAAAAGTACTCCCTCGAACCAGATTCAGCTCAAATTACATGCGAGCTCATACCCCTAATGGCATGAAATCTTTTTGAGGGTATTTAAGATGTTACTCTTCAGGCTTTCTATCGTCAAGCAATTTTCCCAAAATTACCAAACTGACCTCTCAGAGGTGGTTTCAAGAATATCTAAATTCTCCCCCCAGATCACTCGAGCTGAATTTATCTTCCAAAGATCTCTGCCGATATTTTGCACCCAACCCACCCGTCGCAATATGTTATAATATAATGGAAATGAAAAAACTGTTGATTACTTTAATATTAACGTGTTTTGCTCTACCCGGCGGTTTTACTCTTGGCAATTCAACCAGTACACCACAAATTATTTTAACTCCTTCAAGGGTTATCCAAGGCGAACCAGTAAAAGTAACTTTTGAAAATACAAAAATTTCCAATATTAAAAGTTTAACTTATGATGGTAAAAAGATTGGAGTGCTTTTATACCAAAATATACCGACAGCCCTAATCGGTGTAGATTTATACAAGAAACCTGGTGATTATAAAATTATCGCCAAGCTAAGCAATGGACAAAATCTTCAAGCTATACTATCTGTATCCGCCAGAAAGAAAATTGAGACAGCTATGGCTGTACCAGATCAACTGGGAGGAAACTCTCCGGCCAATCAAACCAAAGTGGTGGCTCAACTAGTAAATGAAAATACTATTTTGGCAGACTTTTATACTGGCACTAAAGCTTTTTGGACAGCTAAATTTAACTGGCCAATACTTAATGTTAACGTCACCGATGATTATGGTTACACTAGAATAACCGGCGATTATGATATTGCTCACAAGGGAGTTGATTTACAGGCTGAGATGGGAACAAAAGTTCGAGCTATGAATCGCGGAGTAGTCCGCATCGCCGAACAGTTTCCGACTTATGGAAAAACCATTGTTGTAGATCACGGACTTGGACTCTCTACATTTTACATGCATTTATCCAAAATTTATGTTGAGCCAGGACAATTAGTTTTGCCAGGTCAGCTCATCGGTCTATCTGGTAATACTGGTTACTCTACTGCCCCACACCTTCACATTACAGTGAGAATCAATCAAGTATCCATTGACCCAGTGAAATTTATGAAATTATTTACCCGGTTGTGAGATTTGGCGTCGTTTTTGAAATTACGTTCGATTATTGCCTTGATAATCTAATTAGCAAAACAGACTTTAGTGTAAAACTAAAGTCTGTTTTAACAAAAACAATTTTAACGCCAAATTCTACAACGGGGTTACTCGTACCTCAACGCCTCAATCGGATTTAGTTTTGCTGCCCTGCTAGCTGGATAGTATCCGAAAGTGATACCGATGAGTGCTGAGATACCAAAGGCTAGTAAGACCGGCGTTAGAGTAACTTTGGCAGTAAGTAGACCAGTTAAAGTAATACCGTAAGCAATGGCATATCCAACAATCACCCCCATCACTCCACCAACAAAAGTTAACATGGTAGCTTCCACCAAAAATTGAACATTGATATCGTGGCTCTTGGCTCCCACCGCTTTACGTAAACCAATTTCTCTGGTTCTCTCAGTTACCGTCGTTAGCATCATATTCATAATTCCAATTCCACCGACCAAAAGTGAGATACCGGCTATGGCTGCCAGAAGATAAGAAATTGTGTCAGTCACGGTTGAAGCTGTGGAAACCAAGTCAGCTTGATTCATTACACTGAAATCCATATTGTCAGTAGTTTTCTTGTGGCGAGTTAAAAGTAAATCCGTGA
The DNA here is from genome assembly GCA_037147155.1 of bacterium. Classification (GTDB taxonomy): domain Bacteria; phylum Patescibacteriota; class Minisyncoccia; order Phycocordibacterales; family GWA1-40-21; genus JBAWVR01. The sequence goes on from JBAWVR010000004.1 coordinate 14,726, forward strand.
CGTCAGCTTGAAGCTGATTCATACTATTTGAATCAATAGCTTGAATATTTATTGTACTAACGTACGCATTACCAGTCAAAAACTTTTGAGCGGAAATAATTGGAATAATAATCTGATCATCAACGCTACCAAAACCAGTTCCACCTTTGGATTTAGTCACACCGACCACAGTAAAATTCATGCCTTTAATACGAATAGTTTTTCCGGTCGCTTCTGCCCCCGCACCAAACAAATCATCGCGAGTAGTTGGACCAAGTACCGCTACTTTTTGCATACCAGTATTTTGTTCATCAGTAATAAATGAACCTTCTTCCATCTCTACACTTTTGACTGAAACATAATCTGGGGTGGTACCGATAATAGAAGTATTAGTATTAGAACCAGACGCTACCACCTGCTGTCTAGAAGTTACAGTGGGGGCTACAGCTTGGGCTAGGACCATTTGATCTCGAATAGCTTGGACATCAGCATTGGTCAAAGTTTGTGATGAGCCACGACCACTGGAAACCTGTCCTCGATTATTACCTCCTTGAGCTCCAGGTTGAATCATGATCAAGTTGGAACCCAGAGCTGAAATATTGGCCTGGATGCTATCTTGTGCCCCCTGACCGACAGCGAGCATAGCAATCACTGAAGCAATACCAATCACGATACCCAAAACTGTCAGTCCGGAGCGAACCTTGTTAGACAAGAGAGCGATAGATGTTTCTTCAAAAATATCTCTTATGGTCATAAATTATTTGGTTACGTGAATATGGCGTTTCTTGGTATTTTTCTCATCTGACAAAATCTGTCCATCACGAATATGAATAATTCGATCGGCATGTTCCGCTACATCCAATTCGTGAGTAATGAGAATAATTGTTCGACCCAATTCTTCATTGAGTTTTTGAAAAGTCCCCAAAACAATCTCCCCTGTTTTTGTATCCAAGTTTCCTGTTGGTTCGTCGGCCATAATCAGATGTGGATTATTGACTAGGGCGCGAGCAATCGCCACGCGTTGAATCTGACCACCAGACAATTGGTTAGATAAATGATTCCAACGGTTCTCATCCATACCGGCCAGTCTAAGTGATTCTTCAGCACGAGCTCGACGCTCTGTCGGACTAACTTCTGGATCATAGACCAAAGGCAACATCACATTACGTAAAACTGAGGTTCTGGACAAAAGGTTGAAGGCTTGAAAGACGAAACCGATCTTGCGACCACGAATATCTGCCAATTCATCATCAGACAATTTTGATACGTCGGTATTGTCTAGAATATATTCACCCGAAGTCGGAGTATCTAGTGCTCCCAAAATATGCATAAGGGTGGATTTTCCAGAACCAGACGGTCCCATGATGGCCACAAATTCCCCGTCTTTAATTTTGAAAGATACACCGCGTAGAGCCAGAGTTTTTTCATCACCGTTAGTATAAACCTTGGTTATGTTTTTACATTCAATCATAATTTTTATGGGAGACGAATTCCACCAAAACCACCACCTTTATTTGTACCTGTGGAAGTAGTAACAGTTGTGGCTGTGGTACTAACCGCTTTAGAAACAACATAATCCCCTTCAGATAGACCAGAAATAATTTCTGTCATGACTCCGTTTGATGAACCAATTATTATTGGTTGTTGAACTGGAGTCACACGAGTAGAAACTTGTTGGCCTACAGCGGTTTTTCCTCCTGTACTCATGCGAGTTGAGGAAGCAAAATTAGCAAAGTTTCTTGTAGTGGTGCTAGTAGTAGAAAAATCACGAGTAGAAGAAGCAAATCTATTACCAAAAGCTCTGGTAGATGAACCAAATTGACTGTTAGTAATTGTCCCGACCACAGAGACTCCTGGTAAGATTTGAACATAGCTTTTACCATTAGTAGTTTTCACTGCCCCACTAGCTACACGCAATACACCAGTTTTAGTATCGGTGACAATTGTGGCCGAGACACTCATACCTGGTTTAACTCTATCATCTTGAGTACTCAAACCAATCTGAATACCATAAGTCACAACACCCTGAGAGACTGTGCCCATGGAATCAGTTTCAATTATATTTCCGTTGATTGTCAGACCTGGCACGGCGTCAAAAGTCAGAGCAACATTTTGACCAATATTTACTTTAGCAAAATCCACCTCATTCAAAGAAATCTTGGCAATAGTTTGTTTGGCGAGAACAGTAGCGATAGCAGTGCTTGGAGAAACTGTATCACCTGACTCAATATTTACAGCGGACAATGTGCCAGAAAAAGGAGCAACAATTGTGTAGTATGACAAATTATCCTTTGCGTCTTGCAGGTTAGCTTCTTTTTGAGCGACAGTATTTTCCTGACTCTTTATATCAATAGGATTTGATAATGTTGCATCAGCTAAGGAATTTTTGGCATTATTAATCGATTGCAGACTACCATTTATACTCGAAAGAAAATTATTTAGCTTACCGGTAGCTGTTCCAATATTTGTCTGATAAGTTAATATTTGCTGATTAACAGTTATACGACGATTACTTTTTGAAGCAACGTCTCTTATGTCACTCACTAGGGCATCAAGCATGTTTTGTTCGCTCTTGATTGCTTGAGCAATTAATTCAGTAGTTTTCTGAGTCATATTTAAAGCAGTAACAACTTCTTCTGGTGTAGCGTTAACTGGCAAAACTCTATATTTTGCAAAACTCGGGTCATAATTATCTTTTGCAATTTTATAATCACCCTCAGATCTTGTTGACAAAGAATTTAACTCGTCCTTAAAATCTGAACTGGCGATATTACTAAACTCAAAAACATTACTACGACCATAGTCTGAAACAGTAGAATCGTAAAGAACAGATCGTGACAACTCAATAATATTTGGCAACTCTAAAAACACATCGGATATCTTGCTGTAGGCATCTTTATATGACTGATCAAGATTATTACTAATAGTATCATTACTTGAAGTTTGGTTGCGTTGGAGTTTTTCTAATGATATTTGAGCACTTTCCAATGCTATTTGTGCGTCACGTACTGAACGCTGAGCATCTTTGGAGTCTAAATATGCCAGAGCCTGCCCCTTGTAAACCTGCTGACCAGCTTTCACATTAACGTAGGTAACCGTGCCGGAAACTTTTGGTTTAATGTCAACTTCCTGATTGGAATAAATTTGTCCTGAACCAGTGATACTGGTCACAATATCCCCACGAGTAACACGAGTCATCATGTATTGAGTCGGTGCGAAAGCGGTTGAGATTTTTCCATAAGCATAATAAGCACAAAACAAAAGTACGAGAATAATAATCACTGACCAGATTCGGTGCTCTTTCCAAAACTTTTTCAAAAAAACTGTGACACTACTATAACCAGCTAAAAATTTGTTTTTCATGTTTAATATTATTTTCTTTTAGAATTAGTAGCATTCATCATTTTGCTCTGAGGATTAAAGTCATCTGGCATAACTCGAATGAGTTTTGCCGTAACAGAACCATCAGTGCTTGGAGCACCAAAAACTGCCACGTTCTGACCTATCTTAACGTCACTTAGTTTTAGAGAATCATTACCAAACTTTATGATTGTTTGACCATCAATAGAGATTAATTTTTCCACATTATTTAAGTCACCAACAACAATGGTACTTGAAGCAATCGATACAACTTTACCAACAGCTCCAAATGAACGGATATCTTCACGTGGGTCAAAACCAAAACCAGGCATCATATTTGCTCCACGACCAAGAAACATTTTTTCATAACGATCAGCATAACCATTTTTAAAATCTGCATGTTTGGCCCCGACTGCCATACCCGAAAAGAAGATAACCGCCATAAATAACACGAGAGCAATTACAGACAGACTCCAAACTACCCACTTGGTAGCAAATATTTTTTTGTAATCAAATATCATATAAATATATTTAGACTTTAATTAATAATATTAAACTTAAAACTGCTATCTCGAACCACCAACAAATTCTTGACTGACAATACAATTAAAATTAAGCTAACCAAAACGGCTGACGAACTAATAAAGGGTACACTCTCAATCACAGAAACAGTGAATTCTTTCCAGAAACTAAGGATTGTTGCTCCGTCAGTAAAAACTAGAGACAACATAGTCCATAAGCCGGTTTGGCTGGCGTCTTGATAGATCCACAATCCTGAACCAAACACCGCGAGAATAGCTAAAACTAAAAATGAATATGAAAAAACCGACTCAAGGAGAGCCTGTCTTTTTTCGGCTTGTCTTACGCGCATCAAAACGCGGTCTGACAGACTACTTGAAACTTCATAAGTTTTTAGATATTTCCCCATTTTGGTTTCCATACTTTTATATACGTGTTAAATGTTAATTTTGGTGCATTATATGAGACCTTGCGGCCAAAGGTCTTTAATCTTATCCAGTGAGCGTCGATATATACTTTTTACTGTGTTTAAAGGTTTATCTATGGCTTCACTAATTTCGGCAAATGTCAGTTCTTCTTCTAGATGCAAAAGCAGAATGGTCTGCTCTATCGAAGATAGTTTGGCCACTTCTTCATCAAATTTCTCTCGTAAAAACTTTTGATCAAATAAATCTTCTGGGCTAGGTAGATCTCCTACCAAAGTACTGGCAAAACTTTCATCCGGAGTATCCAGCTGAGAAAAAACAACTGCCCTATTCTTTCTTTGCCAATCAATCACTGTGTTTCTGGCAATAGTCAAAATCCAGGTGGAGAATTTCTTATCAGTATCAAAATACCGCAGATTTTTCCAAACCTTCAAAAACGTCTCTTGAAGCAAATCGTCTGCTGAGTTTTTATCTCCAGAATATCTAATGATAAAGTTGTAGGTATATTTAATATAGCGGTTCATCAAAACAGCAAAAAACTGCTCCTCTCCATTTAAATATCTTTCAATAAGTTCCTGGTCTGACTCAGCCATATACAATAATATAACATAATTAGCACTAGGTAACACAATTAAGTTAATGGCACCAATTTACCTTTTTGTAACGTATATTAATTGTATGGAATAAGAAATATTGATCATATTTCAATTATTAATCTTTAATGATAAAATTAACCCCATGAAAATCAGCCTGATCATCCCGGCTCATAATGAAGAAAAGTATCTTGGGCGCTGTCTCAAAAGTGTCACCGAACATGCTAAGGATCTCTTTGAGATTATTGTCATTGATAATGCCAGCAAGGACAAGACCAGCGAAGTGGCCAAAGCTTTTCCTGGTGTTCGCGTAGTACTAGAAAGCAAAAAAGGACTAACCAAAGCTCGCCAACGCGGACTTCTGGAGGCTAAAGGTGATATCTTGGCCTATATTGATGCCGATACCTATGTCTCAGAGAACTGGTTTAGCGTTATCAAACGCGAATTTGCCAAAAATAAAAACCTGGCTTGTCTTAGTGGCCCATACAAATATTACGATATTCCAAAACTGCACCAAATTTTTGTCTCAGTCTACTGGTATTTTGGCTATATAACTTACCTCTTTACCAATTACATGATTGTAGGCGGCAACTTTGCCATCCGCAAAGATGTAATTGAAAAAATGGGCGGGTTTGATACCACCATTGAATTTTACGGTGAAGATACCAATGTGGCTCGTCGCGCCAAAGAACACGGTAAGGTAAAATTTGATTTTGATTTCTTTATTCACACTTCGGGCCGCCGTTTTGCTGGCCAGGGTTTGGCTAATACCGCTTGGGTCTATGTTATAAACTTCTTTTCTGAAGTTTTTCGACACAAACCAATTACTAAAGAATACACAGATATTCGCTAATTTATAATTATGATTTCTTTTATTATTCCCACTCTTAATGAGGAAAAGTGTTTAGACAAGATTTTGAGTAACCTAGCGAGTTATACCGGCGACAAAGAAATTATTGTTTCCGACGGTAACAGTAAGGACAGGACCGTAGAAATAGCTAAAAAATACACCGACAAAGTTTATGTCTATACTGGTCAAGCTCGTCAAACTATTGGTATGGGAAAAAATCTTGGAGCTGAACATGCTGTTGGTGAATTCTTACTGTTTCTAGACACTGATGTACGAGTGCCAGATATTAATACTTTTCTACCAAAAGCTTTGGCCAAATTTGCTGACCCAAAACTTCTCGCTATTGGCGCACGACTAAAAGTGGAGAAAGAGCACGAAACATGGGCAGACCTAATTGTTTTTTCTATCGTCAATATTGTTTTCTGGTTACAGAACAATGTTCTTGGTCGCGGGGCGATGTCTGGAGAGTTCCAGATGTTTCGTACAGAAGCCTTTAGAAAAATTGGCGGCTATAATCCAAAACTAGTAGTAACCGAGGATCAGGAAATATTTGCTAACTTGGCCAAAATCGGCAAGACTCGAGTTTTCTGGGATACACTAGTCTATCACTCTGGTCGTCGGGCGCACAAACTCGGTTGGCCAAAACTTCTCTGGCAATGGACGGCCAATTATTTCAGCGTTTTTATTTTCAAAAAATCGGTGAGTGATGAGTGGAAACCAATTAGATAATTATAAAAACCTCCAGATAATCTGGAGGTTTTTGTTAAATTCAGGCTTTGACTACTTCATGTTTGTTCTTGTGAATAAATTTCTTAGCTACCAAATATTGCAAACCACAGAACACTACAATTAATATTATCGTTTCCAATAGTAATTGGTTAGAAAGATAAAAACTTTGTAGACTAAAGAAAGTTTTAACAAAAGTAATTCTGAGCGCTACAAACAAGGCTATCATCTCAAGCACAACCAAGCTAAGAATTTGCAGCACTTTAATTTTGGTAATTTCTCCATTATAGACACCAGGAGCACACAGGAAGAAATTTAGCCCAAAGAAAATAAAAGTTACCGCAGCCAATGTAGTAGATTGAGCGGTGGTTAAAGAATCCAAACTTAGTATGTAAATGGTCATAATACCAATAATCTGCAAAATTCCAGACGAAATAGTAAACGGCAAAACTCGCTTCAAAAATGACTCCTTGGTCGTTGGGTAAATTTTAACTCCTGGCATGATAGTCCAATAAGAAATAAGAAGCCCTGGAATACCGACAGTAAAGTAATTGATGAAAGTAATATTGAGTGGAGTAAAAGGATAATTGGCACCCATAAGAGCCGTCAGGATAAAGAAGACTAATCCCATCAAAGACTGGAAGAAAAAGATACTAGCAAAAATTTCAATATTTTTAATAATAGTATCAGCGAGTTCCACACCACCAGGCAGTGCAGTAAAACTGTTATTAGTCAAAACAACAGAGGCTAGCTGACGCGTAGCTGGTGCACCATCAAACATTGCAATACCCAGGTCGGCTTTCTTGATAGCCAAGGCGTCATTAGCCCCATCACCCACCATGGCGGTAAAGCCATCTTTCTTCATGGACTCAATTATTTTTTCTTTTTGCTCTGGCAAAATACGAGCGAAAAGAGAATATTCTTTAGTCTTTTTATCAAAGTCTTCATCACTCCACTTTTCCATCTCTTTGCCAGTGATCAATTTATCAGTATTTTTTATACCAGACATAAGAGCCACGGTTTGCAAAGTTTCGGGACTATCACCAGAAATAACACGAATATGTATTCCACGATTTTGAAAAAAATCAATCGTCTCTTTTATACCTTCACGCAAATTATTATAGAAAACAAAAACTCCAACTACTGAAATCTTTTCATTGGAAATTTTTTTAGGCAAAACTTTACCCTCAATGGTGTTGATACACAAAACATGCTTTCCTTGTTTGGAGGTGGTTTCCATAATACCCTTCAGCCACTTTTTCTGTTCGTCATCAACAATGTGTGGCAAGAAAGTATCATATGATCCAGCTACAACTAATTTGTCTTGACCATCAATCTCGACACAAACACCGCCGTACTGACGCCAAGAGGAAAAGTTGACCACATCTTTTATTTTTCCATCAAAAGAATAATTTATATACTTTTCTACTGCACTCATAATGGCCGAAACGTCTTTTGTCCCAGAAATATAGGCTGAGGCCAGTTTTTTGGCGTAATCCTCGGTCACATCTGAATACACAAACATACTTTCCACTGCCAAAACATTTTCAGTTAGTGTGCCGGTCTTGTCCATGCATAGATTACGTATACGTCCAAGCTTTTCAGTGGAGTTCACCTCCTGGAGCAAAACATTGCGATTGTAAAAATGAGCTGCACCATAAGCAAAGAAAAGTGTAATAGCAAAGATTAAACCTTGTGGCACAATTACACTAGATAAGGCACCGATCTGCAACACTATACTAATATATGTATCATGAGTAATGAACCCTCGAACCAAAATAAACAAAATGGAAACTAACAAAATATAGCCAGTATATTTGATAACGATATTGACTGAGTGTTGAATCGGACTTAAATCAGTAGAATACTTTTTGACACCCTCAGTCATTCGAGCAATACGACTACCCTTAAAGTTGACTTGGGTTTTTATGACACCTGAACCAGAAGTCACAATACTACCGGCCAAGATTTCAGTATTAACATCTTTTGGTAACGAAGTAGATTCTCCAGTAATCAAACCTTCGTTAACCTCCAGACTATAAGCTTCTAACACGAGACTATCACACGGAATTTGATCGCCAATCTTTAATTTGATGATATCGCCTTTTTGAACTTCTTCCACCAAAATTATTTCTTCTGCGCCATCAGCCTTTGAACGTGTAACTCTAGGCGCAGTCAGTAGCTGCAATTTTTCCAAAGCAATCCACGCTCTCAAATCTTGAAAACAACCAAGAAAAGTGTTGAGCAGACAAATGAAGCCCAAAAAAATGGCGGCTTGTGTCGCACCAAAGACAAACAGTAAAACCACCACGGAATACATAATGGCATTGACTAGGAGAAAAATGTTACGAGCACAGATATACCAAGCTTCTTTTAACTTCAATTTGTAGGGGCGCGATTTTTGGTTCATAATTTATAAAAGTATACCACATCAAAATGAATTATTTCTTCCCTTTCAAACTAGCTTTGATAAACTCAGTGAACAGTGGATGCGGATGTAGTGGACGAGCTTTGAATTCTGGATGAAATTGGGTACCTAGAAAAAATGGGTGTTGAGAGCGCGGAAGTTCGGCAATCTCCATCAAAACTCCATTCGGAGATTTACCAGAGAAGACCAAACCAGCTTCGGCAATCTTGGCGACATATTCTGGATTGACCTCATAGCGATGACGATGACGTTCAGATATCTCAGTTGTGCCATATGCTTTTTCGGCGATGGTTCCGGTCTTGAGAATAGCCTTGTAGGCTCCCAGACGCATCGTAGCACCGTATTTACCCTCAGCCAGGTTCTTCTTCTGCTCCGGCATAATATCAATAACCGGATTGGCAGTTTTAGGATTGATTTCAGTGGTGTTTGCGTCTTTGAGACCCAAGATATTACGACAAAACTCTATAGTCATAAGTTGCATACCATAACAGAGTCCAAAGTATGGGATTTTCTTTTCGCGAGCATATTGAATGACTTTTATTTTACCCTCAATACCTGTCTCACCAAAACCACCTGGCACAATTATTCCATCATATTTAGACAGTTCTTTCAGTTTGGCTGGTTTATCTTCAAACGACTTGGCGGACAACCAGTCGAGCTTGGCTTTGGCACCACAAGCAAAAGCAGAAAATTTCACCGCCTCGATAACAGACACATAAGCATCAGACAAAACAAAATCCCCTGTTTCGAAATATTTTCCAACCACAGCGATTTTTACTTCATGTTTTGGATTTTTAACTTTATGCACAAAACCCTTCCAATCCTTCAAACCATCCGGCACATTTTTGTGTTTCAAATTTAAAGCTCGCAAAACAGTATTTCCCAATTCATCTTTTTCAAAATTAATTGGCACATCATAGACACTTTCAATGTCCGGAGCTGAAATAATCTGATTGACTGGTACCGAACAAGCCATAGCAATTTTTTCTTTGCGTCTCTCATCGAGCGGTAATTTGCTGCGACCAATAATAATATCAGCTTGCACACCATAGGAATTTAACATTCTAGCGGCGTGTTGAGTCGGACGACTTTTCATTTCTCCCAAGGCACCCGGAATTGGCAGATAGCTAACTAAAACAAAAATAACATCCTGAGGATGTTTTACTTTTAATACACGCGCAGCTTCAATAAACAAAATATTCTGATAGTCGCCAACAGTACCGCCGATTTCAATTAGAGAAATATCGGACTTGTGATTCTCAGCCGCTTTATCAATACGAGCGGTTATTTCATTGGTCACGTGAGGAATAGCTTCAACACATTTTCCACGATAGCCGAGACTGCGTTCTTTATCAATCACATGTTTGTAGACCATACCTGAAGTCATATAGTCTTCAGAGGTCATATCCATCTCCATAAAGCGTTCATAGTTGCCCATATCCTGATCGGTCTCGAGTCCTGAGTCAAGTACAAACACCTCTCCGTGTTCAGTGGGATTCATCGTACCGGCATCGACATTCAAGTATGGGTCCACTTTGACCGCATTAACTTTGAATCCTTTGTCTTGTAAAATTTTTCCGATGGAGGAAACTGCAATACCTTTTCCTACACCAGACATAACACCACCAACCACAAAAATATATTTGTGACTTTTGTTTTTCATTTCTTATGTACTAATCTATTAATAGTGAACTAACCCGTCAATTAATTTTAGCATGTTGCTAGGAGTAATGTAACTATTTACAAATTGATAATTTTAAGATGAAAAAACTGCGGGAAGAAAAATCTTCCCGCAGCTGTGTTTCCAACAAGTCTAAAGAACCTTCTTGTCTTCCGGTGTTGGTCCGTAGGACAAGTATTTGATGTTCGCATTACATTTTCCATACAAGCAATCCAGCAGTTCTGCATCCGAAGTGAACATTCCGTTCTCGACGGGTCTGCATCCCTGCAGAAACTCGGTCATGCGCCCCTGTCGCTCTAAGCAGTGGGTAAATTCAGGGCAGATATCGACGACGGTATTAAAACCCTTCTGTAGATATCTTCCCAAGAATAGATCCTTACTACCCGAAACAATAGGACTAACATATTCTCCACAGAACTTTATACCTCCATTTCTTTTAATGGCATCAAGATGCGTTACGGCGATTGAGGTTTGAATCCTGTCTTTTGCAGCGCAGGCCAAAGCATAGCGGAACATTATTCCGTCAAACCAACCAATTCTGAAAGAATCCTGAAATTGATTGAAACAGTTGTGCTCATTGGGATAGAATCCGTCCATGCTTTCATCTTCAGTCACAAACGGTCCTGCCCCATGTCGCGTGGCATATGCCCGAATTACTCCGACCATTTCCCTATCACCAGAAAAACCTGCTTCATCAAGAATACTCATGGCTTTGTCCGGCCCAACAGTGCTCCAAGTGGTGTAAGGATGAAATCCATACCACTCATCAAGAAGCATACCTTGAGCTCCTTCAAAGACAATCCCTGACGCGTGATAGATCAACCTGTTCACTTCAGAGGCCTTAAGAATATTGAATTCCTTGGCCAACTGACTGTAGGTTTCCGCATAATACGCCGGTAGGTTTGGATCGGAAATAATTTTGCCGAGCTCGGCAGCATTCTTGGCTATTTTCTCGAGATCAAAACCAAGTGTATTCAATTCAGCCTGCTTACGCATCTGAATTTCTGAAAGCACCCTTTCGACTCGAGAAGTGTTTTGCAAATCACTGGCCCGAAGAACGTGCTCTGAATAAATCAGTGAGTCTAAAACAGCCTCACCAAAACCCATACCACACGAGCCATGCCGACCCTCGCCACGACACCATTCTTTGACACGGTTGGAAACCATGTGAAATGGTGTGACAATTGGTGCCGCACCGTCAATGTAATGATTGTTGAGTGCGTGGCGTTTGATTTTCTCGGACAAAGTCTGAACTTCGCAGGCCAGCACAATCGGATCCCAAAACATATGTTTGGAAATCAGAGTAGCCACACCCGGCACAAAAGTCGCAGAACCGATTTGAGAAAACTTGTGATGGGTCTTGTCAGACATCACCACATTGTGACCAGCTTGAGGACCGCCATTAAAGCGGACCACGAGATTGGCTTTGTGATAACGGCACAAGAAATCTGTCATTGTACCCTTACCTTCATCACCGTAACCGAGTCCTACAACAATGTGAGCCTTCTTCACCGTCTTCATGTTCACCTCCTATTGGTTAAAATAAAAAGAACCCAGAATCATCGCTGAAACTGGGTTCATTGTGCCTTATTTTGTTGATTTTGTCAACTCATAAGGACTTGGGGAATTACCGCCGAGCGTGGCCTTTGGGTTTATCGCCACCTTTTGTGGTAACGATTTCCGCGCTGGCCTTGCCGACAGCAACCAAACCAGTACTGGCACCTGCGTAAGGAACGACCGCGCTAGTGGCGGAAATAGCTCCCTTGGCATCAATGCCGCTGGCCTTGAGGACCGAAACCATGTCGTGATCATCGGCGCCGTTCAAACGACCAATCGCCAGAGTAATCGTCGGAATGATATCCGCGGTCTTCTCGACTTCGAGAACATGTTCCGGATTGACTCCAGCGTCCGACAGAAGTTTCTGCCAGAGCTTGGTGATCGCTCGATTCTTGCCATTCTGGGTATGACCCGGCCGGATGATGAAGATATGATAGCGCTCGGCCACCTTCTTCACCGAATCAAGCATAGTCACTTCCGCCTGGATATCATCACCGAAGATTTCCTTGGCCAAACTCGGCTTGGTACCGAATTTGGCGGGATCAGCAGCGTCGTAGTACGGCTGTTCGTCGCAGATCATCACGAAGTAACCCTTCGTTCCATCGCGTTCAAACGGTTCAAGGCGAGTATGATTCGCCGCCGCATAGAACGAAATGTGATAACCTTCGCCGCAATTGCCGCCGCCGAGGCCCGGGATGATCATTTGATTCAACGATTCAGTCAACTCCTTGGCCCCAGTTTCGAACTGGGACATTTGGAAAGCCGCATCGGGCGGCAAGTGGATTTCGTCGTCGTGGCAAATGAACATGACATTGGGATGGTCAGTGATACCTTGGGCCACCAGGGACTCAATGAGCCCCGGCAAAGCCGCTTGGATTTCCACCGGAACCGTACTCATCGAACCAGTTCCATCGATCGACACCACGATTGGCATCGCATCGCTGAAGCCGGGCGCAAAGCAACATTCACGCATACCGTTCTTGAGCTTCCGCGGATTCAGGATATCAGCAAGCTTGCTAAAGTCTCCTGTCGCCGTTGCCGCTGCCGAACGCGCAAACGTAGCACCTGTGGCCTTGAGAGCATCAACTCCCGCGGAATACGCTTTGGGATCGAAACCTCCACCACCCATGATACACATCCTTTCTGGAATGTTTTTTTACTTAGACACTCGCAGTACCACTCGGCACCACGAATTGGACAAATTTACTCGGACCGAATAGGGTCTTGGCGGCTTGTTTAAGCTCGCCGTGCAGAATTTCTGCTGATCCTGGCCGAAACCGACGCTTGGGTTGCAAACATTTATTGAGTAAATCCTGCAGCGGCTTTTCAACCGAGGCTGGAATTACTCCCGTCTTTGGATCACCACCCAAAATGTATACCATGCACCAAGCCGACATAAAGATGTCAGACGATGGTGAAGGCATACCGTTTGGATCAAGAATTTCTTCGGGGAAGAAACTCTTGTACCTGTCATCGATATATGGAACCTTCGCTCCATCGATGCAAGATGCGGTCCAGTCAATGATCTGGCCCAGATGACTTTCGGGATGAATCAGCACATGGTTTGGGGTTATGGCACAATGCCTAACACCAACCAGATGTGCAAAAGACAAACCTTCCAGTATTCTGTTCCAGATGAACACCATCACTCTCGTGTTGACACCTTCGGGATACGCCTGGCGAATTTCTTCGAGGGTAACCCAACCGGTTTCATAACCTGGCTTTTTGATAAAGGTGTTGATCACCTTCTCTTCGCCACTGGGTTGCACGAGTTTGATGGATTCGAGGAAAGTCGGTAGCCGTTGGGAGAAGCCCTTGGCCGCTCCTTCAGTTTCCGGTTTTTCAGACAGCTCACGAATCTTCTGCTGGAACAACTTCAGCACTTTTGCTTCGCGTTCCAGGAGATCGTTGTCACCCACAGAATGTGGAACCTTAAAAATCGCCGGCATGGTGTTGGATTTCAGATCCTGCACCGTACCATCGAAGATTCCGCACATTCCGCCAGCATGGAGGAGTTCCCCCATGACATAGCTGTTCTTTTTTGTCTTGAAATTCACAGTTGGACTGGTTTTGTCTGGCGCCTTGGGCGCTGACTTGCTAGTCGTACCGTAAACTCCCGACTTGATTCTTTCTTCGGCTTGACTCCAGAACTCCGAGAGTATCTGGAAAGCCACTTTTGCTTCCTCCTTGTCTTGGGGTTCGGTAAATTTATCTTCGTGACAAGATTTCGCCATTAGGCGATAGTTCCGCTGCACACTCTTGTACAGCTCTTCGGCCGTCGCGGCAGCAATGTGTCCAAAAACGTCTTCTGGGCACTTTGCAGCTTTGAGATTGGCCAACATGACCACTAGTTCATTCATTTGGTTTTCTCCTTTCAAAGTTCGAAAACTGTTGCATAGACTACATTATATTTGTAATAATGTCAAATCTGTGTCACAGTCCGATTGGGTGCCTATTTTCATATTTACTCAATCACCCCGTATCACCGATGATCAAAGATCACCGACGAGGATTCCTCTCTTCCTAAGAAGTGGAGGTTATTGAGCCAGTAGCCTTATTGACTCAAGAATCTCAACTCCTTATTGTATCTATTACACTAACTTTACCTAAAAAAATTACAGTATCTCAAAGATTTTATTAAAGTCTGCACTAAACGAATATAAATCTGCTGGTCGATGAGCACCATCCCTCTTTTGAATGTTAGTATTCTTTAAAATACCTAATTCGAGAATTTTCTTTCTAAAGTTTCTTTTATCATAGGACTTACCAAATATGATTTCATAAGCAGACTGTAGTTCAGATAAGGTAAATTTAGTCGGCAGCAAATATCTAATAATGGTGGTATAACCCAATTTCGCCTTTAATCTTTCGATTCCTTTCTCGATCATCTGATTGTGGTCGTACGCCAATTGTGGGATTTTCTTAATACTTCTCAAGCTAATTTTCTCTATTAAAGTGTTCTTATCAATCGATGATCCGGGTACAAGAGCAAAGTATGCCACAGACACCACCCTACCTCTTGGATCGCGGTCTACAGAACTAAAAGTATATAACTGCTCAATATAATCAACCTTGATGCCAATTTTATTTTGTATATGACGAAGGACAGAATCTTCAGCGGTTTCGTTTGGTAAAATCAAACCTCCTGGTATTCCAAAAGTATTTACGTAGTGTGGCGGCAAATTTATTTCAGTTAATAGAACTTTCAATTCGCCATCAGAAATTGTAAAAACCACCACGTCTGTTGCCAGTACCGCGAAATGTAAGTCTTTTGGCTTGGTGTTATTTACCTGTTTCATAGTTAGTGTAATTATATACACTTACTATTTGTTCTGCAAGTACTTTTATCGATAGAACACATTTTATTAAATATGTCTATTTTAGATAATATTTCTTGTTATAATATTCTAACTCCAAGTGTCCATCCTTTCCCTTCTCTGGATTACCACGATACATGGTTACTCCACAGTTAATGGGCTTATCATCTTTGTCTACTTCAATAAACTTGGCGGCAGTCCAGCGCTCTAGATTGGCTCTCATGGCTAAAATATTTAAATGGTGAGTCACTACTAAAACTTTTTTGTCAGCAAAGTCGCGCACCATGGTGTTTAACCAAGAGCGATTTCTATCACGAACATCCGGTACATTTTCACCTTGAGGATAACGATACCAATATATATCATCTTGATCATGCAATCTTCTCTGATCGGGATAGATAGTAAAAAACACTTTCCAGTCATTATATAGAGAAGCTAGACCATGCTCTTGTTCACGAAGTCTCTCATCCTCATATATCTTTATATCTTTGAGTTCGGGCCAGCCTTTTATTAATCCTTCTAAAGTATTTTTTGTTCTTTTGTATGGCGAGACAAAAACAACATCTGGGAGCTCATCTTTGTACATCTCCCTTAGTTTAATTCCAACCTCTTCTGAACGCTTGGCCTCAATATCTTGAAGCATGGTGTCATGATCACTAACTCCCAAGGCAAATTTTTTGGCCATCAATTTAGCCAACTCCACACACTTGTCTGTAGTCGAGTCAGTATTGTATTCATGCAAAAATTCTTGATATATTTCATCCTGATTTTTCTTATCTTTTAAGATATTATACTCGGACACATCATGTCGAACTAAACATAAATATTTTGGCCATTTCATATATCTATAATATATCATATTTGAAACAAAAAACCGCCAAGCTAGAATCAACTAGCTGGCGGCGCGCAATCGACGAAGTCATAACGGTCCTTCATGATCTGCTCGAGATTAGAGATGACCACTTTCCGTCCATAAAAGAGCGAGCAATGAATGCACATGCCGTCACTGAGAGCAATAACCACATGAGTCCAGGCCCGATGTTTTCTTGGGTCATATCGATCCCTGAGAAAAATCAGGCTTCCGGACACCGGGCCGATTTCAAGCTCTTCTTTGGTGATATTCAGGTCAGGTGGTGGCAAGGTGCTCTTGAGAAGCGGAATCTCGACACCAGCCGCCCCATATACACAACGAGCGAAAGTGATGCAGTCGAATCTGGCCGAAAACGGTCGATCAAGATGACTGAGAGCAACTTGAACAATTATCTCTCTTTGTTTTTGAGTCAGGTTCATATTGAATCCTTTCTGTATGTATTGTTTTTAATCCGAGATGATTAAAACACAACCGGCGGTAATTAGCAATTTTGCTGACGTACTAGAGCTGGAACCTTTTAGTTCTTTGCCCTTTAATGTTATTTTAAGTACGTTTATTATACCAAAACGATGCGTCTCGAGCACAATCTAAATCACACCTCTTCAATATATCTCTCACATTTACAATCATCGTCATTACAAGAACTCGGGTTGAGTATTAATTCCTATTTATTTTTTGTTTTATCTAAATTAATGTGTATTGCTTTAACATGTCCACATTGACACATTTTAAGAATACCTTTTCTTTCTGCCCATTTTGTTATTTCTTTTACAGAAGAGTATCCAGGTGGAATTACTTTCTTCTCTTCTTGTATTTCTAATTCATCATAAATATCTTCTTGGATTTTTTCTCTCTCAATATCTTCAAAAAACAAGTTATTATCTTTAATCATTTTCAAGCCGAGAGTATTTTTCAGAGATTCGGTATTACCATCTTTTATCTTTGTAAGTATTTGTTTAATTATATCT
>JBAWVR010000005.1:0-28388 GCA_037147155.1 bacterium
TAGCTATATAAATAGGTATATTCATAAATTAATATTTTGATTTTACATCATAGTAACTATTGGCATCAGAACCACTAAAACAACTATCCGTCCCTGAGTTGTAATCAGAGTCATCAGCAAAATATTTACTATCGGCATTTTCGAGAGGTACACAGATATGATAGGCCCGGCGACTATCTAGGGGTTTATATTGTATATCGGTGGACAAATCGTTAATCTTTAGACCTCCGCTGTAGTTGATGAGATCAGTGAGTGTGGCTGGATATGTTTTATTTTTTAAATAGAAAAACTCCAAGGCTAATTGCATATTCTTTATATCTCCCACTCTTTTATCATCGCGAGCACGAGACTTATTACCACTAATTGAGGAAACAACAATGGTCGTCATAATGCCAATGATAGCGATAACTACCACCATTTCTACCAGAGTAAACCCCGCAGTAGACTTTTGTCTTTGTTCGGTTTTGAAAGATAATTGGCTAATCATTTTTGTTTTTAAACTTAATATCGTTTCTTTAAGCATATCGAGACCCCGAACAATATAATTGAAAACAAAAGTCACAGCTTGGGCAGGCCCGGCCTTTTTAACACTTTTCTTTGAAATCATACTGGTATTAGTATAACATTTTTTAAACCGAAGGAAAACAAAAACAACCCGCATTTGCGGGTTGTTTTGTTAGACTTTTATTGACAGTCAGTTGCAGATGCTACAGCTGAAGTAGTCGCCTTAGACACACCAGCAGAACCGACACAGAAATGACCATTTGTTCCTTCAGCCACTTTTAATGGTGATGATGCTGCCCAAGCATTTGCTGTTGCAAAACAAGCTCCGTTTGCTCCTGCGGTTGAGGTTGCAGTATTCAACAAACCAAGGAACTTAGCATCAGCACACAAGCTTGCGTAGGAGTTTGTATTATCATTGTAGTAAATTTCAGCCTGTGCTCTCAATTGTGACATTTCTGACTTAATAGCAGCATTTGAACCCTTTGAACGAGCAGAGTTTAATGAAGCCAAAACAACTGATGATAAAATACCGATGATAGCGATAACAACCAACAATTCGATTAATGTAAAACCTTTTCTATTCATAATTTTATTTGTGATTATATATTTACGTAATAAATACAATCACGATAATTTTTTAACTAGTAAAATATAGTTTTTAAAAACTTTTTAGGCCAAACAATCGCTGGTAACCCAGTTCGACCGATTGTCCCTCTTGGGGATTTCTGTGACCTGTGTCCATATTATAACATAGTCAATAAAATTTTGTAGTCTGAAAAAGCAAATTGTGGATAACTTTTGTTTAAAAAACACCAGCATTTTATGTTGGTGTTTTTCTTTATAATTTTGACTACATTCCCGAAGAAATATTGTAAATCGGCATAAGAACTGAAGCTAGCAGAACACCGACACCCACACCAAGACCAACAATCATGACCGGTTCAATCATACCCACCATTACATCAATCTGATTCAACACTTCACGACGATAAAAGTTGGCCATGGTTTTTAGAACTGAACCTAATTCACCAGTTTCCTCACCAACTTTGATCATGTTGACTAAAATCATCGGAATCTCATCTTTGCCAGACAAAGCATCAGATAATGGGCGACCAGATTTAACATCTTCAACTGACTGACGTAAAATTCCTTCATAAATACGGTTATCTACCACATCAGAAGTCAATTCCAAGGCTCGCACCATCGGTACTCCAGAAATCAAAAGTGTGTTCATATTGTCCACCATTCGAGAAAGATATAATTTTCTATAAAGCGGTCCGACGTAAGGAGTTTTAACTTTGGCATCATCAAGAGCTATTTGGCCAGAATTAGTTTTGGCATACTGCCACAAGAATACTCCAGAGATTGCCAAAACCACCAACATAAGTAATCCATAATCAACAACAAACTGACTAATCCCCATAACAATAGTTGTATAGATCGGCACAACCTGTCCTGAGTCCTTAATAATTGAAGCGATCTTGGGAATAACCATAGTAAACATGAGTAACATCACCACGATAAAAGTAGTAGCCACAAAAGCTGGATAGATCAGGGCACTACGCACTTTACTGGTAGTATCATAAGTTCTTTCCAAATGATCCGCCAAATAATTAAAAACGTCTTTGAGTTTTCCTGATTCTTCACCTGAACGTACCATACTAATATAAAATGGAGAAAAGATTGTATCATGTTTGGCCATAGCCACCGAAATCTGATTACCAGCCTGAATATCATTGGCAATCTCATTCATTTTTTTACCCAAGGCTGGATTGGCATTGTCAGTAGCCAACATACGGAAAACTTGCATAGCAGAAACCTGAGCATTAAACATGGTAGCAATCTGTCTAGATACCACTACTACATCACGCGTTGAAATACGATTCAACAATGACCAACTAGAAAACAAACCCTTATTTTCTTCGGGATGAATTGACGAGACGATTAAGCCCTTCTTTTGTAGAGCTAGAACGGCAGCATCAAGATTTGAGGCCTCAATTGATCCGCCTCTTTCTACCCCATCCTGTCCTATTGTTTTATAATTGAAAATCATTTTGTTTTAGATTAAGCGCTGAAGCATTTTAGGATTAGCAGAATACTGATAGGCAGTCTCCACGGTAATTTCCCCACGGCTAACCAAATCTGCTAAACAGTGGTTCAAATCAATCATGCCTTCTTGGGAGCTGGTTTCAATAACTGTATTTATCTCATGAACTCTGTTTTCACGAATCAGGTTGGATACAGCGGAGTTATTAATCAAAAGTTCATATGCTGGAACCAAACCCCCAGATACGCGAGGTACCAATCTCTGAGAGAAGATGCCAGTCAAACTGTTGGCTAACTGAATTCTAATCTGATCCTGTTGACTAGGCGGGAAAGAGTCAATAATACGACTAATGGTTTGAGCGGCGTTGTTGGTATGCAAAGTAGAAAGAACCAAGTGACCAGTCTCAGCTGCGGTCACAGCAGTCGCAATAGTCTCTTGACCTCGCATTTCCCCAACCAAAACCACATCCACATCCTGACGGAACATACTAATGAGGGCAGTATGAAAATCTTTGGTATCTAAGCGCACTTCTCTTTGATCGATGATAGATTTCTTTTGTTCGTAAATATATTCGATTGGGTCTTCAATGGTAATAATGTGTTCAGCTCGATTGGTATTAATCAAATCAATGAGTGCGGCCAAAGTGGTCGATTTACCATGTCCAACTGGACCAACCACCAAAAAGAAACCTTGTTGTTTTTCGGAAAAGGTCTCCAAAATCGTTGGTAGACCAAGCTCGGCTAGAGTGCGAATATTTTTTTGAATCAAACGTAAAGCAATACAAATTTCACTTTGCTGATAGTAGGCACTGCCACGGAAACGATTACCAGAATTATGACTATATGAAAAATCGACTTCCTTCTCAGACAAAAAACGTTCTTTAGCTTCTTTGGACAAAAGTAATTCCAAAAAATTTTCTAGATCCTTGCTGGTTAAAACCTCTTGGCGCGCCAAGGGCAACAAAACCCCCGACACACGAAGGGTCGGATGACGACCAGCTGACAAGTGAAGGTCTGAACCACCTTCACGAATCACTGTGTCCAACAATTGATCTATTTCGTTTTTCTGGTCCATTTTTTTAAAATTATTTGTTCTTCTTCTTTAAATAAATATCGGCAACTTCATCAACAACCTCAGATGGTATAGTGGTAGCTTTAACGATATAACCATCTACACCGAGTTTGACCGCTCTTTCAATATCAGTCGTTTGTCCCTGATTGGTCAAAATTACATAAACAGCTTTTGGTGCTAGGTTTTCATTCTTAACTTTCTCAACAAATTCAAAACCGTCCATCTTTGGCATGATTACATCAGAAATGATAATGTCGGGATGACATCCGGCCTTGATTTTATTTATAGCTTCTTCTCCACCCAAAGCTACTTCTACTTCATAACCTTTATTCTTAAACTTCAAGGCGTACATACTGAGCAAAAACTTATCATCGTCAACGATAATAATTTTTATTTTTTCGACATTTTTATTTTCTTCATTCATAATGTTATTTTATCACAAAAACTAAATTAAACTCAAATTATACTTAGATATCATCATTAGCTCCACGGATTCTATCGACTTCCTCCCAAGGAATCTCACCATTGAAAGCTTTAATCATGGCTCTTTCAGCCATGGTTAACATTCCTTTCTTGCGCAAACTATCAAAAATAGTGGCCTCAGATGGATTCTTGAGAATTAAAGTCTCAACCTCGCGTGTCATTTTAAAAGCCTCAAAAACTGCCGCACGACCAGAAGTGGACTGCATAATTGTCTCTGGCGTGGTATCGTCAACCTTATAAACTTTGGTTGGCATTTTGATATTCTTGCGAAACTCTTCAGGCAAATCAGAAAAAGATCTGTTCACCTCAGCTTCAACAATTCCACCAAAAGGAACCTCTAGTCCAGTTCCAGGTACAAGTTTCTTAACCAATCTTTGTCCCATAGATAATACCAGTGTTGGAGCAATAAGATATGGATCAACGCCCATATCCACCAAACGCGGAATAACGCCAACTGATGTATTGGTGTGAATAGTAGCAAAAACCAAGTGACCAGTTAACGCTGCTTGTACGGCAAGCTGGGCTGTCTCTCCGTCACGAATTTCACCCACCATAATAACGTTTGGATCCTGACGTAAAATCGTACGTAATCCATTGGCAAACGTATAGCCGATATCAGGCATGACTTGAGACTGGCTTACTCCGTCCATGTTGTATTCGATTGGATCCTCCAAAGAAACAACGTTATTTTTTTCTTTATCAATCTCATTTAACATTGAATACAAAGTGGTAGTTTTACCAGAGCCAGTTGGACCAGAAATCAAAATCAAACCATACGGACGACTAACTGCCCAACGAATTAGATCAATCACTTCTTTTTCGGTCACCATTTCTTCAAGCTTCTTAACTCCGCGAGCTTGATCAAGAATACGCAAAACAACTTTTTCTCCAAAATATGACGGGAAAGTTGAAACACGAAAGTCCACTGTACGTCCGGCAAAGTTGGCAGAAAAACGTCCGTCTTGAGGTCGACGTTTTTCATCAAGCTTCATATTACAAAGATTTTTAATAATTGAGGCAATACCGTTATGAGACGAGCGTGGAATCCACAGACTAGAATGTAATTCTCCGTCTTGACGATAACGCACCATAGTCATGGTACGGCCGGGTTCAATATGAATATCAGAAGCTTCACCTTCAACGGCCTGGAGTAAAATACTGGTAACCATTTTCTTGAGTGGTGCATCCTCGAGTACTCGAGTACCATCTGATTCTTTTGGACTAATATCAATAACAAAATTTAAATCATCCGCTTTACTGTTGTTTTTTTCACTGCTTTGAAATTCTTCAACCGCCTTACTAACATCCCCTACCACTCCTCGATAAGACTTGATAGCTTGAGAAAAATCGTTCGGTGAAATAACAAAAATCTTGAAAGGTAAACCGGCTTTGGCAGCAATAAAATTGAGAGCATCGCGAGCTTCAATATTGTCTGGGTCTATAATACCAACTTCAAGCACACCGTCAGCCAAACCAATTGGTATTAAACCATAGTGCATAGCGGATTCTTCCGGGACATATTTTAGAATATTAAAAGAAATACTCTTGCCATCCATTTTGCGAACTGGTAAACCAAAATATTCAGCTTTGGCTGTCATCACATCTTCTTCTTTCAGTCCAGAATCAGCTAAAATTTCATCAATCTGACGTCCAGTTTGTTTGGCCAAACGCAAAACAGAATCACCATCTTCCGGCGTCAAAAGATTCTTTTTGACCAAAATATTTATAAAACTCATATTTAATTTGTTTTATTTGGTACTGTGGGTGCTGTGCCAATACCTTCAAGTGCTGCAAAAGGATTGATGCGTCCAACAGTTTGAACTGTCACCTTTTCTCCCGTTTCTTCTTTCAAGCTACGAAAGGCCTTTGTTCCAAAAAAACCAATATTTTTATCAAGATTGATACCTTGCAAAGCGTTCAATTTCTCAAGGATATCTGAACCAATTTGCTGTTTAGCACCCGCTTCAACAGTAAGAGTGTTATTGGTTGGGGCGGCACTACTACCAGCAAAAAACTTATAGCCAATGAAAGCTAGAACGACTATTACGATAATTAATATTAGATTTCTTTTTGTCATATTATTTTAACCAGTAGGTTCTAATTACTAAAGAGAAATCGTAGAGACCAGCATCGTTGGTATTGAATGACAGCTTTTCTACATCTACCAATCGCAAATTACTTTCCATATCTTTCAAGAAACTAACAAACTGTGAATAACTGGTAGTAATAGTAAAGCCAATTGCAATAGAATTGTACTCCTTTTCTTCGGAATTTATTACAGGTTTATCTGTTGCACCGCCTGTAGCTTTGGCACCACCGATAGAAATATTTTTCAAACTACCGACAGAATACTTCTTGGCCAAGTTTTCAATTTCAACAATTAAATTAACGTTGTCCACACTCTGTGGTAACATTTTACTCAAACTTGATTCATAGGCATTGATACTGTCACGCTTGGCTGCCTCTATATCTCTAGTCTTGATCACTTGGTCAATTTGATTGAGAGCAGTTGAATATTCATTAACAGATTTTTGAATCGACTGAATATTTTTTTTGCCAAACTCGGTTGATTTGCTAGAAATATAAATACTACTAGTGAACGGCTCGGAACCACGATAAAGTGGATTAACAAAACCAAGAAACATTCCAACTGAGAGGAGTATTAAAATTAATGGGAAAATGAAATTCATAAATTAAAAGGATGTTGTATCTTGGCTATTAGACTCAGCCTGGACCTGAGGCTGAGATTGGGAACCATTGTCAGTCTGACTACCAAGATTGTTCTTCCATTCGGAATAATTAACAAACTTGTTTTCGATATTAGAATCAAAATCAAAGTTAACACTACCATCCTGAGTCGGATTAAAATTTGAAAAAATTGGATTCAAAATCACTTTAGACATCTTATTAAACTGAACAGACTGGAAGGCAATAGTTTTAAAGTTTTTGGCTTGCCCACTCAAGTGCAAGCGATAAGTATTATCATCACTGGCAGTAAAAGTAAAAGAACGGAAGCGAACTCCGGTGACTGTATTTTCCTCTAGCAAACTAAAAACAGACGAGGACATTAGGTGTTGGTTTAATAGAGATTGAGATATGCGAAGTCTCTTGTCTAATTTTAGGAGAGCATCGATGGTCACTTCATCAATCTTATCACGTCTAGTAGATAAGTCGGTTTGCATAGTCACTACTTGAGAAATCAAACTCTCACGCCAAAAATACGCTCCAGCAGAGGCCAAAACTGAAATTATAAAAATTAATAGTCCGATGATTAGGAACAAACTTAAACCACTGCCAGAGGATTGTGACTCAGCGACAACTGGACTCTTGGGTATAAATGATGTTTGAAACTTATTGTCCATTTTTTTAGAGGTTCATTTTATCTAACTACCTTAAATTATAATATTATTTGAAATAAAAATCCAGTGTTAATTGTTTTCTTCTAGTTTTCTCAAAGCCAAACCAATCGCTACCGCAAACTCTGGACCAACTGAGCGTAAAATATCCTCAAGAAAGGCTGGGTATTGAACCTTGTTGAATGGATTAGAAATCTCGACAGGCATTTGAAAAGCGGCTTCTGCTGCTTCAACAAAACCCTTTAGGTTTGATCCGCCACCAGATAGATAGATCTTGCTGATATTTTTATTACTTTTTCTTTGATAATTAAAAATAACTCTTCGCGCCTCAGAAAAAATAAAATCCATTGTAACCATACCTGCTTCACTAGTACCCTTTTCTGAAGGTAATAAACCAGTTTCCTTTTTTAAAGCTTCAGCCGCGTCAAATGGAATACCGAGGGATTTAGAAATAACGAAAGAGATATCTTGCCCACCACGATTGATTGTGTGAGATGCCCGCAATACACCACGCTCAATTATATAAATCTTGGTGGAGCCAGCTCCAAAGTCCATGATCATTTGTGGTGACATACTAACTGGTAAAATAGAACGCATACTAGCGAAAATTTCAATTTCAGAAAAGCCTAATTCCAGATTGGATGACTTAGCAATTTCTACATTTTTATTAGAGGCGTCGTTATGAACGACTACTAACAAAACTTCCTTGGTGCCTTGAGCATTATTTTTTTCACCTTCAGTTTGAAATTCAGATAATCCATCGCTTTCTTTAGGCATCACCCAATAATCAAGAGAAACTTCACTTGGAGCGACCGGAATATATTTTCTAGCTTCAAGAGGTATAATTTCTGCTAATTTTTTGTCATCAAGGTTTGGTACTGTAATAAAAGAAATCAAACTTGAGGAAATTGGTAGTGACAACGCCGAAAACTTCGTGGTCGCGTTTGATTCACGAACAAGATCTGTTAAAGCTGAAACTATTTTGTCTAAAGTCAGACTGGTCGAATGACCCACTTCTTGTCCACCATAAGGTCCGAGAGCAATTTCTCCATACGTCTCCAAAATTGCCTGTCCTTTTTGTTTTTTGAGTTGAACAAGTTTGATGGATGAAGAACCGATATCCACCCCTAAAACACTTTTTTCTTCTGGCTTTATAAACATTCCAAAAATACTTTTTAAATCAAACATGTCACAGATTGGTAAAAATACTAAACTGTTCTATTATTATAGCATAAAATAGAAAAATTATGGCAATACTTAAACGATTTTTTGAATTATTTGTGGATAATTTGTTACCGGAGGAGCCAACGGTCAAAAAGATACTCCAAACTGAGGCTAGTGAATTGTCTCGAAGGATAGCTGGGGCTAAACAGATTGAACAAAAGTATTTTAGGCCGATATTTTCATATCAAAATGAAATGATTAAGACTGCGGTCTGGGAGATAAAATACCGCGGTCATCGAGAACTGGCCAAAAAGTTTGGTGGTTTGATTTATGATCACCTGTTGGAACAAGTGGCCGAAGACGCGGTTTTCTCAAATTTTAAAAAACCCTTAATTGTACCAATTCCAATAACCAGCAAACGTCGACGCGAGAGAGGATTCAATCAAACTGAGAGATTAGCTGAAGCTATTATTGAAAAGGACCAAAACACCAACTTTGAGTATTTGAAAGATTGTTTAGTAAAAATAAAAGAGACTCCTAGTCAAGCCAGATCAACTTCGAGGTCAGAAAGATTAAGAAACTTAGCTAATAGTTTTGAAGCCAAAGATCCAGAAAAGATCCGCGGGAGAAATATTATTTTACTCGATGATGTAATCACTACTGGAGCCACTATGAGTGAAGCGAGAAAAACTTTACTTGGAGCGGGAGCAAAGAAAGTCTTGTGTGTATCATTGGCACACTAAAAAACTGGCCTAGGAATGTCCTAGACCAGTTTTTTCTATTTAAACGCATTGAGTCGAGTTACTACTTTTTCTTTGCCCAAAACTTTCATAATTTGGTGCAGGTCTGGAGAAATCGTGCGACCGGTAATAAAGACGCGCAAGCCCTTGGCAATATCCCCTACCTGACCTTTGAATTTTGTTGGATCAGCTTTGTATTCTTTACCATTGGTAGAATAGCCGAGTTCAGTCGCAATATTTTTTACTTTACCAAACCAAGTATCTTTGTCGTCATTTATATCATATTGCTCAGACATTTTGGCACAAGCCGTCACAATATTATTCCAATCAATTCCAACGAGCAAACTTTTTACTTCATCAATATTTGGAGTAAACGGTTCAAAGAAATAACTAAACTCCATTTTAACATCTGACCATTTAGCAATATCTTTGCGACCATTTGGTGTGCCACGTTCGATAGATAAAATCGCTTTAGTATATTCCGGATTAGCGGAGAAAGTTTTGGCAAATTCGGCATCAAATTTATTGAGCCATTCTAAAGAAAAATCATAAACCTGCTCTGCTGTAAAACCAGAGATAATGTTTTTACTAATATCGTCCAACTTATTTTGATCAAACAAAGCACCGGAAACTGGGAATTTGGTCACATCTAATTTGAATTCTGTATTTGGTGTAGCTGGATTCGCCTTGCGCCAATCTTCAAAGTTAGAATTTAGAAGGTTTAATAAGTATTCAATTAGAGCTTGGGCTGGATAACCAGCGTCATTGAAATACTGAACATTGGCTTCGGGATCTTTGCGTTTACTTAACTTGCGACGATTACCATTATCAATTTTCTGAATTGGAGAAAGATGACAGTATTTAGTTGGACTCCAACCAAAAGCTTGCCAAAGCTGGAGATGAATTGGTAAAGATGGCAACCATTCGTCACCACGAACCACATCGGTGGTCTTCATCAAATGATCATCAACAACATGAGCAAAATGATAAGTCGGGTAACTATCAGACTTGAGTAAAACTAAATCCAAATCATTCTCAGACATTTCACGCTCTCCACGAACCACATCATTTATTTTTATTTTGTTTTCAAAATCTCCGTTGGAACGAAGACGAATAACAAACTGCTTACCCTCATTCAAAGCAGCTAGTATTTCTTCGTCATTCTTATCACGCCAAATCGCCCACTTACCCCGATAGCCCGGGCGAATCTTTTGTGCTTCTTGCTCAGTAGTCATTTTTTCTAATTCTTCGGTAGAAGCAAAGCACGGATAAGCTAAATTATTTTCTACCAAATATTTTGCCGCCGCCTCATAGTATGATAAACGGTCGCTTTGTTTGTATGGACCATAAACACCAGTTTCTTTACCGTGTTCAGCTTCACCCTCATCAGGAGTTAAACCAAAATAATTTAGAGAATCAATCACGACTTTAATTGCACCTTCTACCTCGCGGTTTTTATCAGTGTCTTCGATGCGCAAATAAAAAGTTCCAGCTGTTTGCTTGGCCAGTCTTCTATCTACCAGAGCTACCAACAAGTGCCCGATATGCATATAACCAGTTGGGCTCGGCGCCACACGAGTGACTTTGGCACCTTGTGGTAAATTCCTAGCAGGATATTTATCTTCTAGTTCCTCAATGGTTAATTTACACTTCGGAAACAATTTTTCGGCAATTAATTTGTAATCTTTCATGGGTTTAATATACAACAAAACTATCAAAAAGACGAGCACAAAAAAGGAGGCCTCAGGGCCTCCCACGGAAGTTTAAACTTCCTCAAGCCAAACATTTCTGCAGAGCCTTTCGCGCCTCTGCAACAACCTTCTCAGGTGATTGATTCCCGTTGATGTTAATTTGTTTGAGACCGATAGAGGCGAAATAGTCCAGGACAGGCAAAGTGAATTGCTTGTAAACTTTTAAACGTCGTTCACAAACCTCTTTTCTTGCATCGTCCGTCCGACCCGCCTTTCGACCCAGCATTCTCTCCAAACAAACCTCGGGTGACACCGAGAGATGAATTGGTACGATTTTAATCTCTGCACCAGACCAGGTCAGCATCTGAACCAACAATCTGGCCTGTTCACTCGTTCGTATCACTCCATCCAAAGCAAGTTTTTTGTGTTTAGGAGACATTTCTTTCCACTTGTTCTCGAACAAAGGGAAGACAATTTCTGTCGGAGTGAGAAACCCGTTATCCATTGTCTCGCAGATAATCGGACCAAGATTGCGATCTCCACGCAAATTATGGAGCTCCTCACTTGTCGACAGAACCCCCAATTTAGGAAAAAACTCAGCCAAGGCCCTGATCAAGGTTCCTTTACCAGAACCAGGCCCCCCAATAATGGGAAGGCAAACATTACAAATCTCATTCATAAACCAACCTCCTTCTGTTCTGGTTAGATGTTTTGAACTTCTATATAAGGTGCACCGACTGAAAAGAATATTCTTTTAGAGACCTTTTGTCAACGCAAAAGTCCCGCCGGTTTTACGAAGGGTTCAGCTTCGTAAAACCGGCGGGACTCTTTGTTTTAAACTTATTCCATAGACAGTATCGCCACCGAAGCCACAGCCAATACAATTCCAACAATGGTTAGGGTGTCTAGTTTTTCTCCAAAAAATATAACACCAATCAAAACTGTCAGCACCAAACTCATAACCGCCCACATCACACCCACAATCGATAATTGATTCTTCTGAAAAATCGCTGGCAACCAAGTGACTGATGATAGGACATAAGTTAGGACGACAATAATAGCAAATCCAGAGGTTGGACTCAGTGCCCATTTCTTTGACGCATATTCACCAATGGCAAAAAAGAAAGTGGAAATAATAATCCAAACAATATAATGTATTGAAAGTAAAAAATTCATTTGATTATTATATCACTACCAATTAATTATTTCACGTCCCCACTTCTTCAGATACTCATTGCATTTGGAAAATGGTTTGGAACCAAAGAATCCCGAGTAAGCGGAAAACGGTGACGGATGTGGTGATTCAATAATCAAATGTTTGGATTCATCAATCAAAACTTTTTTACCTCGTGCGTAATTGCCCCACAAAATAAACACGACATGTTCATATTTATTAGAAATAGTTTTAATCACATTATCAGTAAATTCTTCCCAGCCTTTTCCTCGATGTGAAGCTGGTGTATGAGCCACGACAGTCAGAATAGCATTTAGCAAGAAAACTCCCTGCTTGGCCCAATCCTCCAAATTGCCTTTGGTCATATCTTTTTTAACACCTAGATCAGCCTCAATTTCTTTATAAATATTTTTGAGTGATGGTGGAAGTTTCTGCCCCTCTGGTACCGAAAAACACAAGCCATGAGCTTGGTCATCATCATGATACGGATCTTGGCCCAAGATCACGACTTTGACCTGGGAAAATGGAGTCAACCAAAAAGCTCGGAAGACATCGGCTGGCTTGGGAAAAACTTTTTTCTGTTTATATTCTTCTCGCACAAAATCTGCCAAAGTTTTAAACTCTGGTGTGTCAAAATATCTACCTAAAGCCGCTTTCCATTCTGGTTCAATATTTACTTCTTTGTTTTTTGCGGAATCCATTTTATATTATTTCACTTTCCTCACCCAGAATCACCACAGCTTGTTCATTAGTTAATTCTATTACTGGATGCTCGACTTGTTTTCTAAACTCTTCAACCTCTGATTTTAATTCATCGTGAAAATGAGGGTAAATAGAAATATCGGTAAAGTTCAAACTGTTAAAATCTTGTAAACCAATCTCATTGGTATCTGCCTCACTACCCCAACCAGCAATAGCAATATCTGGACCGGCAATAATACTACCAGCACTTACTCCGACATACACGGTATCAGTATTCTGTAACTTTTTTATATATTCAAAAACACCAGTTTCTTTCATGCGATTCAAAATAGCAAAAGTGTTTCCACCACAAACATAGATAGCATCAAACTTTTGACTTTCATCAAAACTTTCTTCCTTTAGATTAAAATATACAATCTTATTTATGCCCAAACTTTTCAATTCATTAACCGATTGATCCACATAGAATTGTTCTTCGTCATTTTGGGCAAAGGCAATAACCAAAATCAAAATGTCTGACACCGGTTTATCCAACAAAGAAATAAACTTATCTTTAATACTTTGGGTCGATAATCCAGCTGAAGTTAATAATAGTTTCATATAATCATACTAGCAAATAATTAGAAAAACCGCATTCGGGTCCGAATCGAAGGCGGTTTTTCTTTTATTCTTCTATCTTCTCTCTGTCATCCTCGCGAACACGGGGATCCAGGTGACCTTTCCGTTAGGAAAGTCTTTAAGACTGGATTCCCGCCTGCGCGGGAATGACAAACTTTTTACTGAACCGGCTGACCTTCTACTGGATTAGTAGTTGAAGCCTGCGGTGCATATTGCCCTCTTTGAAACCCTTTACCCTGCATCATTCCCTGACGATTACCGTTTTGGAAATTACGCTGAAAAAAGTTTCTAGAGCCACGCTCAGTAAAAGCTACAACACCTAGAACAATCACAGTCACAATCAAAGCGATAGTGGTGTAAAACAAGGCTGTGCTATTTTCATGAGCAAATTCTTTAATTGACATGTTGATTAGTTAATCTGATAACGGAAGCCTGCGTAGGCTTACCTTTATATATACGCCCTTTAGACGAATTTTGGTGCAAAACAAAACCCCAGGCGAACCTAGGGTTTAATTCGAATCATGTGAACTATGTTTTCCTTCTCGTGGGTTTATAGACCCAGGAGTAACGAAAACCTTTTGACGCATCCATTTTGAAATCGGAGACACTCAAACACTTAGCAAAATCTGGTATCATTTCCAGACCAATGCCAAAATTTATTCCATTGCCCACCAAACGAGAACGTCGTTTCCCAATCAATTTCAAATCATAAGCTTCTTGTCCGTCGTCCCAAATCTCAAATGAGATGTCACCATTTTCTAGCTCAACCATTTTGAGACCGCCTTTACCATCGGCATGATCCCAAATGTTTTTGACTATCTCATTTACAAACATAATCAAACCATTCAGCTGGGTATCGGAAGTCCCTACAAACTCAATTACGGGGTCATAGGCACCTGCACGGAAAGCCTCGCGAGATTTTTCTTTTCCGGTAAAAGCAAGAATCGATTCTCTCATAGTAAGACTCCTTATCTTTTGAAATGATAATGACTTGATAATCTTTTATTCAAGATTCCTCTCTTAATTTTCGCGGAACATAAATTCCAGAATAATGGAACCCGCTCGAAGTAACTATTTTGAATTCCCGTATTCTTAAGTATTCAGAATACAACAAGATAGCATCGAGCCCTTTAAGTCTCCAAAGACTGGTAACTTTCGACCAAGCCTTTGGATCTGTAAGTTTATCTAGATCATAGCTTTGAGTACCGGTGTCCCAGACTTCAAAAGATATTAATCCATTCTCATCTTTTTCCATCTTCAGGAAACCTTTACCCTCCGCGTGATCAAAGATATTTTTGATCATAGCCTGAAACATGAGAAAGAAACTGAGAAAATCTGGATCGTCCATCCCGACCAATTTAAAAATCTTTTTTAAAGTTTCCTTTCTTAAAGTTTCGGACTCTTCACTTTTACCATCAAAAACAACATCGATACTCTTCATAGGATTATTCATGACAAAGCTCCTTTGTGATTATTTGGAGAAACAAATTCTAAATTAACATTAACATCACTTTCCTCGTCCGTAAAGCATCAAGAAAACCTTGTTTTTGTACAAAACTGTCAAAAAACTCATTCCGACAAAAATTGTATTAAACGCTCTGTTTTAGGCCTTTTCTAGACCTTGATTTTTATATAAAAGTATGCTATAATTATAGAAGGTTCTTTTACAACTCAATCGTTTTTTAAACCACACAGGAAAGGGAAAAAGAGTATGAAAAAGATTGGCGAAGTCCTCGGAATCGTCTTCACAGCCATGAGACTGTCTGTCTCCTTCTGCTGGAGGAATTGTCCCAAAGAGTCGGCGTATCGCGTCATTATGGCCATCGCTATCACAGTGTTCGGCTATTTGACCATCCATGCCAACGGCTTGGTGATCAACGCAGTGCAAAAAGCCATCGTGGAATGTAAGGGAAAAGAGCACACCGTGCAAACTTTTCTCACCAGTGGCCTGCTCGGACCGATCATGTATCTAGCGATCATTGCCCTATCGGTGGTGATCGTCGGGAGACTGAATTGGTTCTATCGTGGTAACTGGAATCAAAAACTCCGGTATGCCAATCAGCGCGAGCTGAACGATCATCGTGCCACACTGGATGTGGCCATGTTCCGCAGTAAGGAATATGACGATTTGCAAAAACGGATTCAAGAACTTCCTTCGTCTTGGCAAACCCGAATCTGGTTTGCTGACGAACTGTTCAACCTGCTAACAACCATCGTCTCGTTCCTCATCTTCGGCACAGCCCTACTCTGGGTAAAACCAATCTATGCGGTGATCCTGATCGCTTCGGCTTTGCCGACCGCTATTATGGAATTCCAAATTGTTGGTATGTGGTGGAACCTCTTTCAAGAGTTGGTCCCCATCAACAAAAAGCGCCACATGCTCGAACAATCTTATGTCCGGGTCAACGCTTTTGTTCAGGCTTTGATGTTCAATCAAATGCCGGTTCTGCGTCGAGAAATCGATATCAGTACAGATAGTGTGATTGAGGCCTACAACAAGATACGAGTCATCAGCGTCAAAAAGGAGACTCTGTCTCGAGTGGTCTTCATCTTCGGACTGTTTGTGGTGATCGTCGATGCTGTCTGGTCTACCGTCTCTGTCGGCGGGGCTATCGGCTCCCTGACAATCGTCATTGCCGCCGCAAGAACTTTCCAGGGAAATCTCGACTCCATCATTTCGATGATTGCCGAGCAATGGAATAGCGCCCGTGGTGTCATTCTAATCGAGAAAGACTTTCTCGGTCTGAAAGCAATGATTCAAACACCCTACCCCGTAGTGCCCGACCCCAGCATTATTCCGGAAATCAGATTTGATCACGTGAACTTCAAATATCCCAACACTGAGAAATTGGTGCTCACGGATGTGAATTTCACTATCAAGCCTGGTCAGAAGGTGGCTATCGTCGGCAAGAGTGGTCATGGGAAATCCACGATTCAAGCATTGTTGATGCGGCATTATGATCCGACAGAAGGCAACGTGTTCGCCAATGACATTAATTTGCGTAACATTCGCCCGGACGTCTGGTCCAAGATTGCTTCATCATTAACGCAAGAATATGCAGTACTCGAACGTCGGATTCACGAAGAGATTGCCTCTTCTCGCTTGGACCAACCAATCGATATGGAAGCAGTCAAAGCTTCAGCTAAATTTGCCAATTTTGATGAAGTAGTGAGTTCCGATTCCAATGGCTATGAATCGCAAATCGGCACCGACTTCGGGGGCCGTGAGTTCTCAGGTGGTGAAAGACAACGTTTGGCATTGGCCCGTGTCCATTATCGCGGCACACCGATTCTGATTCTTGATGAGCCCGATGCTCGTCTTGATCCGGAATCGGCACAGAAAGTGATTGACCAGGTGTTCGCCCTCGAAGGCATCACGGTGATCATGATCACTCATCACGTGTCTCGAGCTGAAAGGTGCGACCATGTGATTGTCATGAAAGATGGCTCAATAGCCGAACAAGGAGCACCATCAGAATTGAATGCTCAAAATGGTGTTTACACCAAATTAGTAGAAGGAGATAAAAAACGTTTGAGTCAGCCCAGCGAAGAATAGCTGGAGACAAAACAAAAAACACCGCACGGTCGCTTCGCGACCGTGCGTTTTTTAATTATATTTTCCTCGCATCATAAGCCCAATGAAGTACAGCCTGTCTCTGTTTGCGTCGACAAGCAATGTCTCCGGGGCGACAATTGATTTTGATTTGGGCAATATGACGAACAATCGCTTTCCAGCGTTTTATTTGTCTCTCATCATCTGGACCACGACGGCCCATATAATAGCGGCAGTACCATTGAAACCAACCTCGTGGATCATCAGGATAGATCCAACCTTTTTTCTGCCAAACGGATAGGGGCTGCGAGGCATTAATTTTGAAAAAATTTAATTCAGGATCGTGAAATTCATGACAGAGCTTGGCTTTGGTGAACCAATCTTTAGGAAATTCTTTGGTGCAGTCGGTCATATATTTTCCACCAAAACAACCAAGCTCCAACATTTGTTTTGGGGTGAGGTCTGGTTTGAAATCTGGATGAAAATTCTTACCAACTGGTTCGGTTAGATAATACGAATAGCCGGTCTGCATTGAGTCGTTAACCTTAATTAGCTTCTTTGTTTTGGTCATATTAATTATTAATTACATCCAAATACCATTTAGCCTCGGCAATTTTATCATCTATTACTTTCTGACTAAATTGCTGTCTCGCCCAGTCAGTATGGAATTTAATATTATACAGATATTGTTCTTGTCTCGCAAAAATTTCTTTATAATCCACCTTTTGTTCTTGGGCAAGACCAAAGACGACTTGCTGCACCCAGACAGTATTCAAAGCTTGTGCCATATCAACGTCTCGAATTATGTCATGCCCGAAGGAGCTATATTCACTCTCATCTTTGTGTGGATATTCAGTCGATCGTATCAAATCTTCTATTTGAGACAAATATTCTTTATCACTATCATCTATATATTTATGTAAACCAGCTATTGCCAAATCGATATTGATCTTGTCGTTAATCTTCTTGCCTGTGTGATCAAAATCGTGGAACATCGCTGCTACCAAAATATTTCTTATTTCTCTCTTTAATAGTTTTTCTTTGTAATATTTACAAGCCTGATATGCCAAGAAAAGCACATGCATCATATGGCGAAAATTGTGATAAGGATTATTTAGATTTGTAGCCTTGGTCAAAACAATCTTTAGATAATATCTTAAATCGCCATCGTATAGCGATTCTTTGTTTTCGATAATATTAATGAATTCGTTGTTAAGAATCATCTAAATATATTAGCATATTTATTGATATCGAGTTGATGGGCAGGAACTAGTGTGGAATTCGGGCACAAGTTACTAAGTCTTTTGTAATTAAAGGATGGGGGGTGTGGGAATTTCTCTCCTTACAGGAGAAAACAAAACTAAGAGTGTGGCGCATAATAAAGAACAGTCATTTAGACTGTTCTTTATTATGCGTTGCGGAGAGTGTGGGATTCGAACCCACGGTAGGCTTTTAAACCCACACCTCGTTAGCAGTGAGGCGCTTTCGACCACTCAGCCAACTCTCCATTTATTTCTAACCTTCATAGAGTAGCACAAAGCGGTCACAGTTTCAAACAAAATGCCGTGCAGACAATCTCACTAGCTGTGAGGTCTACACGGCACCCGAATATAGATTAGTGCTCAGCTAATCTCCTAACGATTTCCATTCCTGTAGCAACCCCATAGAATGTGAGCGCAATAAGGATTGGAATTATTATGGCTGATTCTTTCTGGAGGGGGATATCGAAGAAATATCCGACAACATATCCCAACGAAGCGATTGCCAAGCAGTAGAACAGAAAAAACAAGAGCAGCATATCTAGGACAGAATTGTTGTGAGGTGCAACCTTGCACGAGATGTAATTATCCCAAGCAAGTTTCCAATCCAATATCTTTTTCATAATGATTCCCTTTCACTTTGGTTTGTGGAGAGTACAACAATCAACCTTGATTGTTTATTCATATATAATGCTAGCAGTTAATATAGAGATAGTCAAAAACACCCTCTCGGGTGCTTTTGTTTTATTTTTTATCTTCTCGCTCCATTTTCCTCTCGACAATCACCATCTGGATGATCTTTTTTGATACCCATATTGTAACCATAGTGAGCCAAAAAATGTTCCAACTTCCACATAACGGTAAAAACCAAAATTGTAATAACAGTAGCTACCATTGCCATGTTATACAAAGCAAAACCACAAGCCATACCTATAGCAGCAGCCACCCAGAGACCGGCGGCACTGGTGAGACCAGAAGTCTTGTTGTTGTTATAAACCACTAGACCTGCACCGATAAAACCAATACCCACTACAATCTGTGATGCCATA
This sequence comes from bacterium, assembly GCA_037147155.1. GTDB lineage: Bacteria > Patescibacteriota > Minisyncoccia > Phycocordibacterales > GWA1-40-21 > JBAWVR01. The sequence goes on from JBAWVR010000005.1 coordinate 19,412, forward strand.
CGCAAAGGATCAAATGAGGTGTCCAAAGCCAGAATATTGTAAACGTCTGTTGATATCATTACAAACATTGCTGAACCCATTGAAACAAGGGCATAAGTGCGCATACCTGCGGCTTTGCCAGCTAATGTTCGTTCAACTCCTACTAAACCTCCTAAAAGAACTGCTATACCCAAGCGGGTAATAATTTCTATAATATCCATAATGGTTATATTATAATCTTTTTTTAATTAAAATGGAATCTCTTTTCTTCTCTTGTGTGTCGTTCCCGTGAAGACGGGAATCCAGGATTAAGTTTTAAGACTTTCCTCTCGGAAAGGTCGCCTGGATCCCGTGTCAAACCCGGGATGACACTAATAGATTGCGGTTTATGCTAAACACCAGAATACTGTATAATACACACTATGCAATTGCAGTCATTAATTTCTGAAAACTTTCGCTTGGTTGAATCCCAAAAGAAAGCCCTGAACAAACTCAAGATAAAAAATGTGAGTGATCTTTTGTATCACTTACCTGTTCGCTATGGTGATACTGCCCAGTTCAAAAATATTCAAGATTTGGTCGTCGGTGAATCCACGGTGGTCTATGGCCAACTTGGTGAAATAAAAACTTCCAAAGCTTTTATCAAAAAAATCCCAATGGCCGACTCGGTGGTGACGGATAACACCGGCCATATTAAAATCATTTGGTTTCATCAGCCATATCTCGCCAAGATGATTCATCCAGGCGCCTTGGTTCGCCTTGAAGGAAAAGTCTCAGAGAGAAAAGGCGAAAAATATTTGAGTAATCCAAAAGTGGAGGTGGTAGGCAAGCTACCGATCGGGGTTGGTAATTCGCTATTCGGAGATGAGGGAGCGGAAAACTTTTTGTATCCGGTCTATCCTGAAAGCCAAGGCATCACTTCCAACTGGTTTTACCATGCCATCCAAAAAGTTTTCCGCTCTGGTCTCCTAGACGAAATCATTGACCCCATCCCTGAAGAAATTTTACAAAAATACAATCTCCCAAATCTCGCCACTGCTTTTGTTTGGATTCATTCTCCCAAAAAGGAAAAGGACTCCGTCTCCGCTCGCAAACGCTTTGCTTTTCAAGAAGTATTTTTCATTCAATTGGAAAAACAAAAAGCTCGTCTGGATTGGAAAAAGAATCCCGCCTTTGTGATTAATGATGGTAAAAAAGATATTGAGAAATTCGCCGCAGAGCATTTCCCCTTTACCCCAACCGAAGCTCAGTGGAAAGCTGTGGATGATATTCTCGGCGACTTTAGCCGGGGTTATGCCATGAACCGCCTACTTGAGGGTGATGTGGGTTCGGGTAAAACAGCGGTAGCCGCTGCTACCGCTCATGCAGTTATTTCCACCCCGCCCAAGGACCGCAAATATGGTCGTCTACAAGTCGCCTATATGTGTCCAACGGAAATCTTGGCCAAACAACATTTTGAATCCTTTATTAAATTCTTCACTCATCTCAATCTGCAAATTGGTCTAATTACTTCAAGCGGTTGTCGTAAATTTCCATCCAAAGTCAGTCCGCATGAATCCACCGATATTTCTCGATCTCAACTTTTGAAATGGGTAGAATCGGGTGATATTCCAATTTTAATCGGTACACATTCTCTGATTCAAAAAACAGTCCAATTCAAAAACTTGGCTTATGTAATCATCGACGAACAACACCGCTTCGGTACACTACAGAGACAAAAGTTGGTTCGCAAAGACGATATCTATCCTCACCTCTTGTCTATGACCGCCACCCCTATTCCACGCACTCTCGCTCTCACAATTTACGGCGACTTGGATTTGACCGTGGTAGACCAGATGCCCAGTGGTCGTAAACCAATCATTACGGAAATTGTCTTGCCTAATAAACGCGAAGAAACTTATGAACATATTCGTAAAGAAATAAAAGCGGGACGGCAGTGCTATGTCATCTGTCCACGTATTGATGAACCAGACCCAATGAAAGAATCGGCCGTGATTGCCAAATCGGTCGCCGAAGAAACTCAGCGTTTGAAACGGGATATTTTCCCTGAATACAATATTGCCGGACTCCACGGCAAAATGTCCGCTGATGAAAAAGAAGAAATCATGGATGAATTTGAACTAGGTAAAATCCATATCCTAGTCGCCACCTCAGTGATCGAAGTTGGAGTAAATGTGCCCAACTCCACCATGATTGTGATTGAAGGAGCCGAAAGATTTGGTCTCGCCCAACTTCACCAGCTCCGAGGACGTGTGATTCGTAGCAATCATCAAGCTTATTGTTTTGTTTTTGCCGAGGGTAAGTCCGCCAAAACAGTTCAACGTCTCAAGGCCTTCAAAACAGCCAAGAATGGTTTTGAACTAGCAGAATATGATCTCCAACTCCGTGGCGCCGGTGAACTCTCTGGTGGCAAACAATGGGGTATTTCTGATGTTGGTATGGAAGCTTTAAAAAATATTAAAATGGTAGAAGCGGCCAGAAATGAAGCCCTGAGTATAATTACCAAAGATGAAAATCTAAATGGCTATCCACTTCTTCGCGAAGTAATTGGTCATCGCAAGAGCAAGGAGATTCATTTTGAGTAAATTGCGAAAATCGAGGTTTTGCGATAAGATTTGATGGTTGCCATGCGCGCGTGTAGCTCAGTTGGTAGAGCCCCTAGCTTATACCTAGGTGGTCCTAGGTTCGATTCCTAGCACGCGCACAAAATAAACACCCAACTCGGGGTGTTTTATTTTGTGCGCGTGAGCAAACAAACTGCTTTGTCTGCGTCTAGGAATCGAAAGACGGAGCTATGTCGAATTAACAAATGAGACAAGCGAGTCGGGGTCGAGAGTTCTGACGAGTGACGACGAGGAAGAAACTCGTGACAGAATCCTAGTCCTCGCACAAATTAAACAACACTTCTTAAGTATTTTAGACCCTGTAAAACATAGTCCATTTTTTCTTTACTATTCAATCTAACAGTACAAGTTCCTTTTCCGAATCCACTCTTATAAGTCAAATCAGATAGTCTAGAATCCTTAATGTACGGTTTACCAAATTGTTCAACGGGCAATTTTAATTCTTTTGACCAATATTTTACTGATTCCTCAATATTCATATCTTTATATAATTGTAAAATAGCATAAAGTTTTTTTCGTTCTACACCCAGACATTCGGTTGCCCATTTAATAAAATACTTAATCATATTTGGGTCAGTGTTAGTAAATGACAACATTGCCTTATTTACTTTTCCACCCTCACCCCAATATAGACAAAAACCCATCATAAACAATTCTCTTTGAGTTATTTTTCCTATATCACAGGACACCTTATCAAAAACATTATTCAAACGACTCTCACGCTTTAACTTCATTGTGTTAATGTATTTTTCTATTCTCTGGGAATCTAGCACCTTCAGTTTCTTGATATCTTCATTTGATAAAGGAATGTTTTTTAACCAACCGCTCAAAGTGCTTTTACTCAAACCGAGTTTTTCTTTTATCTGACCATAACTCATTCCATTCTTTCTCAACTCAATTGCTTTAGCTTTATCATTAAATCTCGTCATGTTATTGTATTATTGAATAATAGTCTATACAGTATATTATACCAGTTCGTAAATAAAATACAAAATCTCTTTATTGCGATATAATTAAATCATGGAAAACAAACTATGGTTTCGAGCCAAGCGTTATGGTTGGGGTTGGTATCCAGTCACCTGGCAAGGCTGGGCTGTCATTTTGATTTGGGTCGCCTTCTTTACTTTTGGAGTCATTAGGTTAGACCATGAGTGGCTAAAAAATGTTGTGGTGATTTTTATCATGACAGCCTTACTAATTTGGATTTGTTATAAAAAAGGAGAAAAACCTGGCTGGCATTGGGGAGAAAAATAAATTATCGCGGAATGATGCGGACAAGACGCTGAAAACGCAGAAAACCAGCCCCAGTTCGCAAAGCGAACTGGGGCTGGTTATTTTCTTAATCTATTATTACCTTCTTTTCATCCACGATAGTTCCCTTCTTTTCTGGGACGATACCATTGGCGATCAAAATCTTTTCATAGTCAGCTCTCTCCAGTGTTTCAACTTCTACGAGCTTCTTGGCGACAGCATCAAAAGCTTTTTTGTGTTCCTTGAGCACATCCTGAGCACGCTTTAGTGCCTCACTCATAATCTTGGATACTTCGCTATCAATCTCAGCGCCCACTTTTTCAGAATAATCTTTGTCACCCACTCCGCGTCCAAACAAAGTGCGACCACCTTCACCTTCGAGAGCCATCGCTCCAATCTTGTCAGACATTCCGTATTTGGTCACCATATCGCGAGCTAGAGCAGTGGAAACTTGTAAGTCGTTTGATGGGCCAGTAGTCAAATCACCGATCGTCATTTTCTCAGCGACATAACCACCAAGAGAAACGGCGATATCATCCAAAAATTCTTTCTTGGATTGCAATTTACGATCTTCGTTTGGCAATTTCAAAGTATAACCAGCTGCGCGTCCGCGAGAGATAATAGAAATCTTGTGGACCGGATCAGCATAAGGCAAGACTGAAGCCACAATCGCGTGTCCCGCTTCGTGATAGGCAGTCAATTCTTTTTCACGCTTGGACAAGAGATGACTCTTGCGTTCCGGTCCGAGCATCACCTTTTCAATTGAGCGAATCAAATCAAACTGAGATACTTTGTGACGATTTTCGCGAGCTGCGAGAATGGCGGCTTCGTTCACCAAGGAATACAAATCAGCACCAGAAAAACCAGGAGTACGTTCAGCAATGGTGCGCAAATTTACATCTTCCGCCAAAGGCTTTTCGCGGGCTTGCACTACTAGAATAGCTTCGCGATCATTGCGGTCTGGCAAATCAATAGTCACGCGACGATCAAAACGACCTGGGCGGAGCAGTGCCGGATCCAAAACATCAGGACGGTTGGTAGCAGCCATGACAATCACTTTTTCAGTCGGATCAAAACCATCCATCTCCACGAGAATTTGGTTTAGAGTTTGTTCACGTTCGTCATTACCACCACCCATACCAGCTCCACGGACACGACCAACAGCATCAATTTCATCTACGAAAATAATCGCTGGGGCTTTGCTCTTGGCCAAGTTGAACAAATCACGAACACGAGACGCACCGACACCCACAAACATTTCTACGAATTCAGAACCAGAGATAGAGAAGAAGGCCACACCCGCTTCACCAGCGACAGCACGAGCGAGCAAAGTTTTACCAGTACCTGGTGCACCCATGAGCAATATGCCTTTAGGAATACGCGCGCCAATCTCAAAAAACTTTTTCGGGTTCTTCAAGAAGTCTACGATTTCAGATAGCTCTTCTTTGGCTTCTTTACAACCCGCGACATCAGCAAAAGTTACGCGCTGTTTCTTATCAGTCGGCAAAATCATACGAGCTTTGGATTGACCAAAATTCATCGCTTGCATGCCAGCGCCTTTGACCTGACGAGAGAGATACCAGATAAAGAAAGCGATAAAAATAATTGGCAGGAGGACTGAAATAATAATCATGAGCCAATAACTAGAATCACCGGAAGAAGTTTTGACATCAATCTTCACAGCGTTTAATTTGTCACTCGCGACTTTGTAGTTAGACAAGGTTTGAGATAAGGCAGTACCCTCTTCTTTTTGAGAAGCCTTCTTCACACCATCAGTATATTCAATACTCAAAACATCGCCATCAACAGTAATAGTTTTGACTTTGCCTGCCGAAATATCGGTAGCCAATTCAGACACTGGGATATTGGTAACTGGTTTTGCACTGCTGCTAAATAAAGAATAAGTTAGACCAAGCACACAAAAAAGAATCACCACGGTAATAATGTTTTTTGCGAGACCACCACCAACGCTGTTAGGCATTTTAGGTGGATTTGGTAAGACTTTTTTAGTCTTGTTTTTAAATGAATTCATGTCCATATGTAGGGACACTATAACACAAATGAGGGGTGTGGGAAAGGAGAAAAGAAAAAGCCCCCAGTCAGGATTGCCAAGGGGCTTTCCTGTCGAGGGAGTTAAACATGTTTAGATATTGGCACACTAGCCAATTCTTTTACCAACATCTTTTTTAATTCCACAAAGATCTGCTTGGCCGTGTGTTCTGGATTTGAAACTCGAACACTTTCTTTCATATCCATCATCTCGACCATTGTCCAGTCCGGCAAATTGGAAGCAATCCAAGCAACGGTTTCATCTTCATCGTTTTGAATGTCATTCAAGGCGTTCGTCCTCGTTTCTTCACTTTCAGTCCTGAGATCTCTAGCGAGGTTACCGGCTATTCTATGAATAAGTTTTTCTTCGGGCATTTGAGGAATTGGGGCAGATTTCATGATAGACTCTCTCTTTCTTTACGGGTTTTGATTCAAAAGATTCACGAACAATTTTCATCAGGATACAATGTTTTTTAAATAAATGCAAATCGCCAATTTCAATTCTTGAATATGACTCTCCTGCCCGACTATGCTATATTATCCATATGTCAACACCGCTGATCCAGAACAAAAAAGCCTACTTCAATTATGAAATATTGGAGCGTTTTTCGGCTGGAATTGAGCTGACTGGTGCTGAGGTTAAAACATTGAGACAAAGCCGTGGTAGTTTGGAGGGGGCTTATATTACAGTGCGTGGTGGCGAAGCGTTTTTGATTAATTCAGAGATACCGCCATACCAAGTAAAAAACACACCCGAAGACTACGAACCGCGCCGAAATCGCAAGCTGTTATTAACCAAAAGTGAGCTCAATCAACTGGCGAATTTTGAAGAACAACGAGGCTTGACAATAGTCGCATTGGCGATGTATAATAATAAGAGGAAAATCAAGTTGGAATTGGCGGTGGCTCGCGGAAAGAAGTCTTTTGACAAACGCGAAACCATTAAAAAACGCGAATCCGACCGTGATATCCAAAGGACCTTGATAAGAGATTAGTAAAAGAGAATTATGTCCTATTTTGTCTACGTATTATTTTGCGAGAATGACAAAAATCTTTACGTTGGCTGTACATCTGATTTATCAAAAAGAATAAACAGACATCAGGAAGGTTTAGTGCCTGCGACCAAATTAAGAAGACCTATAAGACTGATATATTCAGAATCTTTTTTTGATAAATCAGACGCATTTAATCGAGAAAGATTTTTGAAAAGCTTGTGGGGTTCAAGGTTAAAGAAAAAAATCTTAAAGGATTATTTGGACAAAATAGGATATAATTCGAAAATTGGCTAAAACAATTTTCCCCAAAGAAAATTGTTCGCCCGATCATTTTGTCAGACAAAATGATTTAGGGGGATGATCGGCCTAGACAGGTGACCGGTTTTCTTCTGCGCAAAGTGGAGGATTTCTACTACTCCTTAAACTGTAGGAAATCGATAAATGCTAATAACATTGTCACAAAAGCTAAGTCAGTAGTTTCTCCATTCTTTGGAGCTAAGGATTTTGCTTTCGCTTACGCCGCCTAACTTTAAAACTTAGCCCGCCTAAGCGCACTCAACTAGCCCAAGTCTGTTCAGCTAGTTCGGGTGATATAAACTTCGGACTATATTTCTAACTGTCTCAACTAGAAACGAAATTATGAGGCTCGGTTAATAATCATTTTGTTTATTTAAAGATTATTAATTCAAATTCGCTCTCGGGCGAAAGGAAATAAACTAAACTTTGTAGAAGCACGGAAAATAATCATTTGCACGCGAGTTCAATTCTCGCCATCTCCACCATCTATAAAACCAACTACAAAATAGTTGGTTTTATAATTTCTCTATTTACCCATTCGTGCGAATGGGTTAATAGAGAAGCGTAGTATGAGATATTTACGAATAAAGAAAAACCGCCCGGCACGTAAACGTGCTGGGCGATGACCTTCCTCAGATTATTACCTTTGGTAGACGTCGGGTTCTGGGTTTTTGATAATTCTCCCCAGCTCTCGAGTATCTCTCTTTTCTCCTCTCGTCTGGATATCGAGAAACCAATTTTTCACCCTCAGCACCGAGAAGGCAAATGCCAATATCATTGATTTTGACATAGTCTTCATTTTCCAGACAGTGTAGAAGATGCCGAAAAGAATCAACCGACGGCATAGGATTCCGAACTTTCGTTTTAGGAAAAACTATGTAATCAATTTCTTCTTTGACCTGTCTTTTGACTTGAGAAAACCGCGCTCGGTACCAAACAAATTCCCTCAGGACTTGCGCTAACAACTTGTCCTTGTCCTTGTCCTTGCCAAAGATTTGACTGTAAGCGCCAAAGGAATTTGATACAGCGTGCCGGAAGCAAAATTCTTGACCATTCACCATAGCCGTCTGGACTTCCGCCATCTCATCTTCCTCCTCGTCTCCATCACCCGAGTCATCATCTTCATCTGCTGACTTAACCACTTTTTCGTGAAGCTCTGGCGGTATCGGTGGGAAGTTTTTGGCTTCTTGCTCACTCATGTACTCTGGTGAGTATCCATTAATACCAAGAACAAACACTCTTTCTATTCCCCACCTTTCTATCAGTCTGGCTCGCAAGGCATCAGCTGAAGCAGTGCCGTCACAAATAATATGACAAACGCAGCGCCGACCTCGGCAAAAAACTCTCACCGATACAAATGACTTGTCCTGAGTTTGAACGACCTGAACTCCATGATCATCACTCGGCTTTCCTTTGGCAGGATCCTCGATAGTGAAGCGATATGGGACAGTCTCATCTAATAGAATTTCCCGCAGCAAACCGGAAATCTCCGGCAGTCGCAAGAGTCCGGCCACACAGTAAATTTGTCCGGCGAAGCGACTCTTGAAGAGCACCTTGGTTTCCATGTTTTCTCTCCTTTGTTTTAATGCTGATTGATTGGATTGTAAAGTTTGATTGTGCCGACGCACAACATATTTCTTGTATCAATAGTAAACATATTTGACACAATGTCAATTGCTTGGTTCGTACCCCTTTTTCTCTGTTTTCTCCGTTTTCTCTATTTACCTATTCGCACGAATAGGTAAATAGAGAAAGTTGATTACTGGTTGTGCATATTAATAT
>JBAWVR010000006.1:0-28021 GCA_037147155.1 bacterium
CTTATTGAGTTAATTAATAAGCCGGTTCGTTTATACAAAAATATATTGATAAAAACTTTTCGGACTCGGATTCCTATGAGAAGGAACACTTGAGGACAGATTGGCAAAAGAAAGAAAAAGATGCCGTCTCGATCGTTTTAGATTTTGAGAAAAGAGTTGAGCTAGTGAGTAAGAAAAGAATTTTAGATATAGGTTTTGGAAATGGGATAATACTTGGTGCATTTTCTAAAAAAGGAGCTATTATGACGGGGATTGAAGTGGATGAAACACTCCGCACTATTGCTAAAGAATATTTAGATGAAAATAATATCCTCGGAGATTTATATATTCATGACGGATTAATATTACCATTTGAAGACAATTCCTTTGATTATGTATTCAGTACAAGTGTTTTGGAGCATGTTGATAATCCAGATATTTTTTTGAAGGAAGCCAATCGAGTCCTAAAAAGTGGAGGTAAGATGTATCTAGCTTTTCCTAATAGATTTGCGTTTCGAGATAGTCATAGTGGAGTATATTTTTTAGGTTACCTTCCACATTTTTTTGCAGATAAATTATTGTCTTTTCTGGGTAAAGGATCACTGAAAAACTGGAATCTCCATTTTTTAAGCTACTTTACATTATTAAGAATAATCAAAAGGAACAAAATTAATTTTAGAGTGGTGATGGAAACAGAGGCTAAAACACCTTTTCGTAAAATAATCAAAAAAACCTTGGCTTTTTTTGGCATCCATTTTGGAGCAATATTATCACACATTATTATAATCCTAGAAAAAAAGTAATATGAAAAATGATTGGAAAACATATCTTCATACTATTAGAGAAAAGGAAATTAAATTAACTTTTAATTATCTTGGTAATAGAAACTTTTCTACAGGTTTAGAAATTGGGGCCGGGGATGGTTTCCAGACAACACTACTAGCGCCATACTTTAAGAATTTTATTTCATCAGACCTGAATTTTGAAAGAATTGGAGATGAAAATAAATTGTCTTCAGTTCGGTATCTAAAGTGCGACGCTGACAATGATATGTCAAAGACCTTTCATAATGAGGAATTGGATTTTGTCTTTTCCTCAAATGTCTTAGAACATTTAGCCGATCCGGATAAATTTTTATCAGAGAATTTTCGCGTTTTAAAAGGGGGTGGCTATGCAGTTCATGTTGTGCCAAATCGCTGGATAAAAGCAACGTATCTATTGGGTTTTTATCCTAACGTTCTAAAAATGATGGGTAATAGACTGGTCGGTCTATTTGCAGGAAAGCCAGTTTTTAGAGGTAAGGATATTATGTGTGAAAATAATATTAATAAAAAAACTCCAGGTACGATTTCAAGATTTAAAAAAATATTTTTACCACAAATGCATGGCAATTATTCCTCGCACTTTGAAGAGTGGAAATCTTGGGGTAAAAAAGACTGGGAGGATAAATTTTCCAAGGCCGGTTTTGTTATAGAAAAAGTGATCAAGGGTCCAGCTTTTTCTGGTTATGGTTTTGATATTAAATTTGCTAGAAAAATCTTTGAAAGATTTGGTGTCTCGTCAGAATATATTTATATCATGAGCAAGCCTGTAGATATAAAAGAAATTTTGGCAAACAAAAAAACATTTAAGGTGGCTTATATAACAGCTGTTAGTGGTAGTGGTTATTTGGCGAATACTGTTTTGGATGGACTTCAGGTTCTCAAGAATAAGGGGTTTGATGTGATAATTGCATTACCAAACTATTACCCAGTACCTTTTGTCGGAGACTTTTTAAGATTAGATAACGAAACTTTAATTGATTTTGCTAAGGAGGCTGACATAATTTTTTCCGCTCACGTGGATGGGGGAGAAACCAATGTTGATTTAATTAAAAAAATCGATAGTTATGAAAAAATGATTGTTGTTGATGGCTCTGAACCCAAGGGTAATAATCGTCTGGATTACAATATTCAACGAGATATATTAAAATTAACCTATACCAAATATGGTTCTATAAACAAAGAATTGTTAGAAAAATGCCCGATCTATTTGAGAAGAGAAAAACCTTACATAAAAGGTATCACTCATTTTCCATATGGCATCGAGACTCGTTATGTTTCATATTCTAAAGACCGCCAGGTAAAAGACATTGATTTCGTTTGTGTGTTTGGTCAAGAAATATCTTCTCCAATGCGAAAACATTGTCGAGAAATGTTAGAAGAGTTCTGTGTGGAGAATAATTTCAAATGTTTTACCAGTAAGACCAAAGATTTTTCTTTTGACGCTAACAAAACCGCTGGTCGTGGAGAATTTTATGAAAAGTTGGCTCGAGCCAAGGTGGGAGTATCAGTAAGCGGCGGTGGTTATGACACAGCCCGATTCTGGGAGACATTGGGTAATAATTGTCTTCTTTTGACAGAAACCATTGATATTGGATATCCTGATGATAAGAAGTTAAAATATGACCATATCTATGAATTTCATGATTTATTCGATTTTAGATATCAATTAGAAAAACTAGGAAATATCCTCAAAAAGGAATATAATGTGGAAAGTCTAAGTTGTGAGTATGACCAAATAATGAAAGAAAATTCGACTCTGTCTAGGGTTCTGGATGTTTTTAAATTGGCACAAGCCAAAGGCTTAATCAATAAAGACTTGTTAGATAAATTATTAACTATAAGCAAATAAAATGTTTTTTAAGGATAAAAAAGTTTTGGTAACTGGCGGAGAAGGATTTGTTGGCTACCACTTGTGCACAGCTCTGAAAAATAATGAAGCCAACGTTACCTGCTTGGATATTAATTTATCAGGACGTACCGACCGGGTGGTGGCTGGAGTTAAATATGTACGGGGGAATACTATGGATATAGAGAAGATATTTAAAGTGGGGGAATTCGACATGATTTTTCACTTGGGGGAATATGCTAGATTGGAAAACAGTTTTGCAAATATTGAACAGGTTGTTGAGTCTAATGTGAAAGGGAATATATCTGTACTGGAATATTGGAGAAAGAGTGGTTGTAAATTAGTGTATGCTGGGTCATCGACCAAGTTTTCTAAAGGTGCCAGTGCATTGGAATTGAGTCCCTATACCTTCACCAAGAGTATGAATAGCGAGTTGGTAAAAATGTATAGCAAATGGTTTGGTATGGACTATGCCATAACTTATTTTTACAATGTTTATGGTGATAAAGAAAATGATAGTGGCATGTTGGCTAGTCTCATTGGTATCTTTGCTAGAAAAGTAAAAAATGGGGAAAAATTACAAGTGGTCTTGCCAGGTACTCAAAAGAGAAACTTCACCCATGTGGCAGATATTATTGACGGAGTTCTTTTAGCTGCCGAAAAAGGCAGTGGGGACGATTATGGTGTTTGCTCCGAGGATTTGTATTCAGTGCTAGAAGTGGCCGAGATGTTTGGTGGTGAAATTGAATACATACCAGAGAGGGCTGGCAACAGACAATCTTCCGAGCTCCTGACCCAGAGAATCAAAGAACTTGGTTGGTCACAAAAGAGAACACTGAAGGAGTACATAAAGTCTATTTTATAAGTTATGAAAATAGTTGCTGTGCTGCTTATTAAAAATGAAGACCTTTATATAAAGAAGATAATAGAAAACATTATCGATTTTTCCGACGAAATTTTAGTGTTAGAAAATTATTCCACCGATAAAACCTATGAGATTGTTACTGATTTAGCTAAGGTTGAATCAAAAATTAAAGTCATTAGAATTACTGATGCTTTTGACACTCATAGATATATAGAGCCTTATGTTGGTACTAATACCTGGATATTTAGAGTTGATGGAGATGAAATATATGATAAAGAAGGTCTGGTCAAATTTAAAAAAACTCTAATGACCGGTTGCTATGATGGTTGGTGGAATGTTGGTTCAAACTCTATTAATATTGAAAATATTAATATCAGTGAAGGAACAGGTACTGGTTACCTTGGTATGATGACAGCACTGGCGAATATGTCAGTATTAAAAGAATGGCATGAGGGAAGGAGTGAAAGACTTATTGGTACAAATCGTGTCTACATAGACTCTTTTGATAAAAATAAGTTTAAACTCAATACGTATCCAGTTGAGAGTTTTGACCAATCTTGTTTTCGTTGTCTGCATTTGTGCTTTGTTAAACGTAGCACTGTTGATAAAGAAACATTACAAGGTAGATTAAATCCAGTTGAACTCTCCAAGTGGTATAGATCTTTTTTGCCGATAGTTCACATAGTAAAAAATGCATTTAAGGGTGATTTTTCTTTTGCCTCAAACTACAAAATAGCTACATACAAAAAAGGAAAAAAGACTACCATCGATATATCCGATTTTTTAAAATAAGTTGTGAGAAGCGCTGATTACCTCTAATTAATTTTGTTTATTTCTTTGTGCTTGTAAAAGAATAGTCCATTGACTGCCAACATAATTGTCCAAGAAATAGTATTTTCCATAACAGCACCAAATAAGCCATAATTTTTAATTAACAGATAGCTTAAGACTATGGTGGTGGAATTGGTAATAAGAGAAATCCAGTATAAAATTTTTGTTTCTTTTCGAACTGAAAAATATGTTGAGAAAAGTGAGATGCCTGGAACGGTAATCAAAGCAATGACGTATACTTGAGAATATACTATAGAGTCTAGATATTTTGGAAACAGGAATTTGTAAATGAACGGGGCAAATAAAACGTATAGGGCAATAATTAAAACTGTTAGCACGGTTAATTTTTTTGTTTTGTCCCAAAGACTTTTTTTTAATTCAGACTCTTTGGCACTAAACTTTGGCAAGGCAATATTAAACAGTCCCTTATAGCTTCCTCTCATTTGCTCAGGGATAGCTATAGCAAAAGAATATATCGCTAACTCTGCCGCCCCGAGGTAGTGGAAAACAAATATTTTATCGATTTGGTTGGCTAGAGCACTGAAAGCATTCATGAAGCTAACATGCATACCGTATTTAATCATTTCCGGATCATCAACGTTGTTTAATGGGTATTTATCTAGGGTGATAAGATAGAAGAAGATGTAGGTAAGAACGTTAACTGAAAAACCTACCAAGACAAGAGCGAGTGCGTTGGGGATTAGAATCGCAGTGGTAATCATCAGTAAAGTGTTTAAAGTTTGGGAGGCAGAAAAATATAAAGTAATAGAACGAAAGTCTTTCTTTCCCGTCAGAATAGACATGTATAGTCCATAGGTGCTGATTAATGGGTTAGCAATTCCAGCTACAATAATAGCTAAGGCAATTGATAAGTTGTCATTGTATAGATAATATCCAGCTAAAACTAAAGACGATATAAAAGTAATTAAACCCCAACGCAAACTTGTGTATATGGCTGTTTTAACTACGCCATCCTTACCTTTGGCAACGGCTTGGATTATAGCCGCACTCATACCCGATAGGGTAAAAGAGCCCAAAATACTTGTGGCCGAAATAATGAATTTATAGTTACCATAAATTTCTTTGGGTATAACTCTAGAAAAAATGATAGAAGAAATTAAAACCAGGACCAAAGAAAAGATCTGCCCAACTGTTGACCAAAAACTATTTTCAACAACATAAACCATGTCAGTTTTGGTGTATTTTTCACTCCAGCGGAGGATTTTGTGCAGTTTTTCCCGCCCTTTGTCTATATATTTTTGCATGGCTTGATTTCAGATATGATAGCATTTTTTCTCTTATCTATCCATTAGATTTGGAAGTTCTAGCATGGTTTGTGCTATAATACCCACATTAATTTAACACATAAATACACATGGATTTCAAACAACTTTTGAAGTGGACTATTTTGACTGGTATTTGGACAGTTCCTTTCGTACCTTTTATTATCAGTACTGGTATGTTTTTTCCTTTTATTACTGGTAAAAACTTTACCTTTCGTATTATTATTGAACTGATTCTTGCCGCCTGGCTCATTTTGGCTCTTTGGGACAAGACCTATATCAGTCGCCGTAGCTGGATTTCTGTCTCCGTTCTAGTTTTCACTTTGGTGATTGGAGTTGCCACGATTTTGAGCGAGAATCCTTACAAGAGTTTCTGGAGTAATTTTGAAAGAATGGATGGTTATATAACCATCCTTCACATGTTTGCTTACTTTACTATTATTGGTTCCATGTTGCGTACAGAGAGAATTTGGAATTGGTTTTTTGGAACTTCGGTTTTTGCCAGTGTTCTTATGTGTTTGTATGGATTGAAACAGTTAGCGGATGCTACTGGAGCTATTAGAGTGGACGCTACTCTGGGAAACGCCATTTATATGGCTGGCTACACACTATTTCATGTTTTTCTAACGCTTTTTCTAATGTACCGTTTTGCTGCGGCAGAAAAATTTAAAAATCTTTGGCTCACTTTTACTTTTTGGCTCCTTTCGGCTGTTGTTGTTCTTCAAACTATTATTTTATACAAAACTGCCACTCGCGGAACAACTTTGGGCCTTATTGGAGGTTTGATTTTAACAGCACTTATAATTGCCGTTTATGAAAGGAAAAATATTGTCCTTAAACGCATCAGTCTTGGTGTGGTCGTGTTTATTATTGTTTTAGTTGTTGGTTTTATCTCCATAAAAAACACAAACTATGTCAAGAATAATTGGATCTTGTCTCGTTTTGCAGTTATTTCCTTTAGTGATATAAAAACCCAGGCCCGTTCTATGATTTGGCCGATGGCGGTTAAGGGGTCATTTGAGAGACCATTCTTTGGTTGGGGACAAGAGAGTTTTAATTATGTCTTCAATAAAAATTATGACCCACGTATGTATGCTCAGGAACAGTGGTTTGATCGTACTCACAATGTAGTTTTAGACTGGTTGGTGGCCGGAGGTTGGCTTGGTCTCTTGTCCTACCTTTCTATTTATTTTGCTTGTCTCTATTTGATTTGGAAAGGAAAATGGAGTGCCTGGAAGAGTCGGTTGTATTTTTGGCGACATAATGAGGATGATTCTTTGGCAACTGATTCTCAATTGATTAAGGGGAAAAACAAAGAAACCATAGTTCAAGGTTTTACTTTGGTGGAGAAAGCTATTCTAACTGGACTCTTGGCTGGGTACTTCTTTCATAACCTATTTGTATTTGATAATATCGCAAGTTATATTTTGTTCTTTACTCTTTTGGCTTATCTTCATATACAAACCACTGAAGATGTTTGGCCAAATATTAGAGGTATAAAAGATTTTGATTTACCAGAGTGGACCATGCAGGGTGTGGTAGTGCCAGTGGTAACTATTGTTTTGATATTTGTTGTTTATTATGCGAATATTATTCCAATTAATGCTAATCACGCTTTAATTCAAGCTATGCAGATAGCCCAAGTTAGTCCAGAAAAATCTATTACACTTTTTGATCAAGCAATAAAGATGAATAGTTTTGGCAATCCAGAAATTAGAGAACAATTAACTAGTGCTGTGATAGGTTGGATACAAAACTCTAAACTTGATCAGCCGTTCAAAATCAATGCTGTAAATTTTGCATATAGTGAATGGAAAAAGCAGGTGGCAATGACACCAAACGATACCAGAGCTTACATTTTTACTACATATCTACTAAGTGGAGTGGGGGCTTATGATGAGGTTGTGCCCTATATTACTATGGCTGAAAAACTTTCTCCGAGAAAGCAGACTGTATTGATCGAGGCAGTAAACAATCTTTTGGCCCTAGGTAAAAACAAGGAAGCCTTAGATGAAGCTAAACGAATGTATGATTTGGAACATAGTTATCTTGACGGAAAGATGATTTACATAGCTGTGCTGATTATGAACAAGGACCTTGCCACAGCGGAGAAATTAATATCTGAAAATGATAGTGCACAAATCGTGGGTGATCGTCGTATTGTTCAAACGGCCACAAATATTGGTGCAACTGATTGGTTGAAGAAAATGACCGAAAAATATTCTGTAAAAAAGTAAGTAAAATTAAGGTATAAAATAAATATAATAAAAAATATTTGACTTTTACCTAAAAGTTTGCTAATATACAATATGTGAGTGCTAGCGAATTTTGTTTGTTAGCCCGAACGAATGTCTGCGTAAGACCCTGCCACAAGCGGGGTTTTGCGTTTGTCCCGTTGCGGTTTTTTGGCTTCGTGTTTGCCCAGCGGTAAAACAATTAGCCCACTCATTTTGTGATGAGAAAATTAAATAACCACCAAATATTCAAAAAACAGTAATCTGGGCCAAGACAAAAACCTGCTACGGGATTTCTAGGGTAGTCCTTTTCATTTACTTTTATATATACTATAATAATATTCGCTTGATTGTTTCCAGTTATGGCTAGCGGTAGCACTCACTTAAGACATTATGTTGGAGCTCGCACCGCTAGCTATAACTTAAAATAATCAAACGCAGTTATGACTTTGCAAGAAAATTACTCATTGGATGGGCTGAATACACTTGGTTTAAAATCAACCGCACGGTATTTTACTGTAATAAAAAATGAGACCGATTTGGTGGAGGTAGCTTTCTTCTTGAAGAACAAGAAACTACCTTTTTTTATTTTGGGTGGGGGATCGAATCTTGTTTTACCAGAAATTGTTGACGGTCTAGTTATTAAAAGTGAAATATTGGGCAAGGACTTGAAACTAATTGGTAATGGAGTTTTTCATCTTGGTCTCGGATCAGGGGAGAGGTGGGATGATGGTGTATCTTATGCTGTGAAGAATAATTTGGTTGGTTTGGAAAATCTATCTGCCATTCCTGGCACAGTTGGTGCGGCACCAGTTCAAAACATTGGAGCTTATGGTGTAGAAGCAAGCCAATGTATTGTGACTGTGGAAACTTTTGATTTGGAAAAAATGACTAAGAAAGTTTGGACAAATAAAGATTGTGCTTTTGGCTATCGCGATAGTATTTTTAAAAAAGCAGAGAATAAAAAGTATTTTATTACTAAGGTAGTTTTTCAAGTTAAACAAAATGCTTGGCCGACTTTGGAGTATAAAGATTTAAAAAATTATTTTGCCGAGAGAAATAACCTAAAACCCACTTTAACGGAGGTAAGAAATGCTATTTTGGAAATACGTCAAAGTAAATTGCCTGATTGGAGAGTATTGGGTTCCGTAGGATCGTTCTTCAAGAATCCTATTGTTTCCATTGAACACTATGATGAGATAAAAAAAATCTATCCTGAGTTAATTGGCTATCCAGTAGATGGGAAAAAGATGAAGATTCCTTTAGGTTTTGTCTTCGATAAGATTTGCAATCTGAAAGGATTAAAATTTGGCCATGTAGGTTTGTATGAGAAACAAGCTTTGGTTTTGGTGAATTATGGAGGTGCCACAATTTCTGATATAGAATTATTTACCGATAATTTATTTGCGACAGTGAAAGAAAAGATTGGAGTCGGGATAGAATGGGAGGCAGAAAAAGTTTTACCAAAAAAGTTCCAATAAATTTAGCACAAATGAAAAAAAATAAAAAAGTCTTTGTTTCCGGTTGTTATGACATATTACATGGTGGTCATATTGAATTTTTTAGACAAGCGAAAAGTCTGGGTGACTATTTAATAGTTTGTTTCGCCAGCGATGCTGTCTACGAAAAATACAAGGGCAGAAAATCAGCCTTACCAGAAAAACATAAAAAATATCTTTTAGAAAATGTTTCAGTTATTGACGAGGTGGTAATGGGTGAAAATCTTGACGATCCTATTTTTGATTTTAAAGATATTTTTATAAAGTTAAAGCCAGATATTTTGGTTTCCACCGAAGATGATAGAAACGCTGACAAAAAAAGAGAGTTTTGTAAAGAACATGGGGCAGTTTACATGCAATTAAAAAAGGAATTGCATTTTGAAAGAATTTCTACTACTGAAATAAGAATGAGAATTAGTGCTCCAGAGGAAATACCTCTGAGAGTTGATTTTGCTGGAGGGTGGCTCGATGTGCCAAAATTCTCAAGACCTGGAGCTTTTGTGGTGAACTGTACTATTGAACCAAAAGTCAGCTTGAAAAACTGGAAATATAAAATTGGCTCTGGACTTGGTGGGTCAGCTGGTTATCAGTTTTTGAGCGGTAAAGATTGTGTTGTTTCAGAGCTAATGTCTGGTGTCGGTTGGCAGGACCCCGCGGTGATAATTGAAACTGGTCTGTGCGTTTGGCGAAGTGGACAAAAACCAATACTTGAAGCAAAGATCAATCCAGACTTTTTGATTGGAAAAATGGCTTTGCTTTGGAATAAGGAAAAAAATAAAACAGAAGATAATACGAATGTTAAAAGAAATTATAATAAAATTGAAGAGGCTAGCAAAATTGCTTGCTCAGGAGTTTATAAAAAAAGTTTAAAAATGATTTGCGAAGCTGTTGATTTGTCATATAAAGTGCAAATAAAAGAGGGGATGATGAAACTTCCTAAATATAATGAGTTAGCAAAAAAATATTGTGGCGGTGGACACGGAGGTTACGCTTTATATATTTTCAAAAATCAAAAAGAAAGAGAGAAGTTTCTGAAAGTTCCAAATACTGTACCAATAGAGCCTTATATTAAAGACATATCAAGTAATAAATAAAAAATATTTTAATTTTAAAACAAATAATTTATTTTTAAAAATTAAAAATAAATTAATAAAAATTTGCAAAATGAAATTAAAATGAAAAAAGTGGAAAAAACACTTGCATTGTTATAGCAATTTATTTTATAATGTATGTAGCCAAGTGTGTTATTTTTTTCCGCCAACGCGGAGGTCGAAAATTTCACCGGCTCTTAAAAAAATAGTTCTTATTTGTCTAGACAACAAAAACAAAAATGGCTGCTAAAAAGAAAGCAAAGAAGGTTGTAAAGAAAGCTGTAAAGAAGGCTAAGAAGCCTGCTAAGAAAGCTAAGAAAACTGCAAAGAGAAAGAAATAATTTTTCTTTCATCTAACCTTCTGAAATATTTTACCTCTAGTAAAATATTTAGATACAAAAATCCGCTTCGGCGGATTTTTGTTGTCATTTTTAAGCCATATTTAAGACCAAAAACCAACTTGCCCAGAGGGTCTTCCTGGGGTAGTATTATAGAATCATGTCTTTATGGAAAAAAATCTTCGGGGATAGTAATGAACGTGCATTAAAGCCGTTTTATGGACTAGTCAAAAAAATCAATGATTTGGAACCGGCTATATCTGCTTTGTCTGATGCAGATTTATCCGCTAAAACTTTAGAATTTAAAAATCGCCTAGCCAAGGGTGAGACACTGGACGATATTTTGCCAGAGGCTTTTGCTGTGGTACGTGAGGCTTCAAAGCGAACTTTGGGTGAACGACATTTTGATGTCCAGCTTATTGGTGGTGCCGTCTTACATAATCGTGGTGTAGCAGAAATGCGTACCGGTGAAGGTAAAACTCTGGTAGCTACTTTGCCAACCTATTTGAATGCTTTGACCGGCAAAGGTGTACATGTGGTTACTGTGAACGATTATCTCTCACGCCGTGATGCGGTGTGGATGGGACAAATTTATAATTTTCTAGGATTGTCTGTGGCTGTGATCAATCATGAATTATCTTTCTTGTATGATAAGAGTCAAAAATCAGAAGAAGTAGACGAACGTCGTGATGAAGAAGGTTCATACAAAATCTCTTATGATTTTCTTCGAGCTTGTTCTCGTAAAGAAGCTTATGACGCTGATATTACTTATGGTACGAACAATGAATTTGGTTTTGATTTCTTGCGTGATAACTTGGAATACTCCGCAACTGAACTTCGCCAACGCGAACACAACTTTGCGATTGTGGACGAAGTGGACTCAATTTTAATTGATGAAGCGCGAACTCCTTTGATTATTTCTGCTCCGACCACTGAGTCAGAAGATTGGTATGCCAAATTTGCGGTGATTGCCGAGTCCATGAAAAAGGATGAGGATTTTACCGTGGATGAAAAATTGAAGGCTATTACTATGACCGATGCCGGTATTACCAAAGCCGAGAAAATTTTGAATGTAGAAAATATTTATACCGAGCTTGGTATCAAATACGTACATCACTTGCAGACAGCTGTTCGCGCCAAGGCTTTGTTTGAAAAAGATACTGATTATGTGGTCAAAGATGATGAGATTGTTATTGTAGATGAATTTACCGGCCGTCTCCAGCCTGGTCGCCGCTGGTCAGAAGGACTACATCAAGCGATTGAAGCCAAGGAGGGTGTGAAGATTCAAAAAGAATCTCGTACTTTTGCATCTGTGACTTTCCAAAACTATTTCCGTTTGTATAAAAAATTGTCAGGTATGACTGGTACCGCCATGACCAGTTCCGAGGAATTTTTGAAAGTTTATCATTTGGATACATATATTATTCCGACCAACCGCGAGATTAAACGTTTGGATCATAATGATTTAATTTTCCAGACCGAGCACGGAAAGTTTACTGCTCTAGCAAATAAGGTGAAAGAATTGCAGACCAAGGGCCAACCGGTTTTGATTGGTACTGTGTCTATTGATAAGAACGAAATCTTTTCTGAATATTTGAAACGTGCTGGAGTGCCACATAAAGTATTGAACGCCAAGAATCACGAACAAGAAGGTGAGGTGATCGCTCAAGCTGGACACAAGGGGGCAGTGACTATTGCTACCAACATGGCTGGCCGCGGTGTGGATATTAAACTCGGTGGTGTACCGTTTAATGCTGAACTCGCAGCGGAGGTAAAGAATCTGGGTGGATTATGTGTGATTGGAACCGAACGTCATGAGGCTCGTCGTATTGATAATCAGCTTCGTGGACGTGCTGGTCGTCAGGGTGATCCAGGTCAGACCCAATTTTATGTTTCTCTCGAAGACTCACTCATGCGTATTTTTGCTAGTGATACTATCAAAAAGATGATGGGTAAGTTTGGTATTCCCGAAGATCAACCAATTGAAAACTATTTGATTACTCGCTCACTGGAAAATGCTCAGACTAAAATTGAAGGTTTCAATTTTGATGCTCGTAAACATGTTTTGGAGTATGACGATGTGTTGAATTATCAGCGTCAAACTATTTACGAACGCCGACGAGCATTGCTTACTGGTAGAGAAGAATTAGTTAAAGCTAAATTGGACGAAATGCCATTGTCTGAAGAGTGCAAAGCTGTAATTAAAGAGAAAGAAATTAAATTAGGTGAAAAAGATTTCTATCTAGCAATTCGCCGTATGATGCTCCAGATTAATGATATGTTCTGGGTAGATCACTTGGAAGCGATGGATTATTTGCGTGGTTCAGTCAATCTTCGTGCTTATGGTCAGCGTGACCCACTTGTCGAATACAAGAAAGAAGGTTTGAAAATGTTCAAGGAAATGCAATTGGGTATTGCTGCTGAAATTGAAAGAATTATTCCCTTGCTTGGACTGGAGATGAAAACAGGTGAGACCACTCAGCTACAAGAAACTCAACAGCAAGCCGAAGTCATCGGCGGACACATCAGTGAAGAGGGTGCCAAGATCGTTAAAGCTGAATCTGAAAAAGTTGGCCGCAATGATCTCTGTCCTTGTGGATCGGGGAAGAAATACAAGAAGTGCTGCGGAAAATAAAAAAAATAGACAGCAAAAAATCGGCTTGCGCCGATTTTTTGCTGGGTGTCGTTTTCGAGACTATTGCGTCAGGAAAAGGAGTGGCCCAAGGGAAGCAGAAGTGTTTACACCGCGGTCGAACTTTCGGGTAATTTCGTCTCCCGAAGGAAACGAGCCAATCGTTCTTTTTCCGCCAGTCTCCACCCAAAAGGATGGACATTTCTGACCCAAAAGAACTGCGCCGAATTCAGTGAACCGGCATCTTGATTATAGTCGCTGATCAAATAAAAGTCAAAAAGCTAGACTCTGCTTGACGGTGTGATTATTAGGTATATTATCAAGTTTAGAGTTTGAACCCTAATTTTAGAGAGGAGGCCGCCTTTGATTCACAACAAGAAGGGAAAACGGTCTAGGTGCTTCGAAGTCAGAAAAATAAAATTCAACAAACACCACAAGCGAAAGGAGGTGGTGATAGTGTACACAAACGGTCGAGAGTTTGAGAAAGAAGTTCTCGGATGTTGCTCTGACAGCTTGGAGTATTGGTTGCTAATGTTGGAGCTATGTTTCTTACGCCTTGATCCCAAGTGGAAGTTGCCCAACCCAAAACTAATATACCGAGAAGTTTTGAGTAATCAACCAGACCACTGGGATCCGAAATGCCCACAGAATGGTGTGAAAAAACTTTTTGACATGGTCAAAGAGCGTTTGCCCAAACAGGAATCCAACAACTTACGGGTCTTTGTTTCGGTCAATACCAAGCTAGATTATCTCTGGGGTATTGATATGTGGTTTGAAACAGCTGGAATCATCATCACTGTTGATTTCACTATCAGCCACAACAAGAGCTGTAAGGCGGACGTTCTTGTCCCCGCAGACATTTTTCACTCCGAGGACCTGTACAAGAAGGCTGACGAAGTTGTCTCCCTTATAAAGAAAAAAATTAAGGAAAGGAAAAAATTCAAGAAACCAAAGCGATGGCATGAAAGATCCGAAGAACTCGAAGGCGAAGAAGAAATATCTGCTTGAGAGTTGGCTCACTGGATGAATACCCAGTGGGCCTTTTACTTTGTGTAAAATGACGTTGACTTTTCTTTCCAGCAGGCATAACCTTAATTACAGATAACAACTGTTTTTGTTATCTTTGTTCTTTTTAACCAAGCAACAGAAAGAGGCGAAATGTGAACTGTCAGAATGGGCATGCTCTCGAAAGAGAAGTGCTCGGAGAGTGTCCTTCGGCGAGTGTAATGAAGCCAAAGGACCGTCGGGTTTTACCCTACTCTAATTTTTCAAAATCGATTGGTGAATCGATTGAGGGTAAACCCGGGGATTGGAATGAGTTCATACCAAATCAGGAATTTGGAATGAAACTCTACTCCAAGGTATTCTATTACCTCACGTGGTATAAGTTTGACATCATTAGTAAGATGTCCCGTGAGGAGAGGGAAAGCCTAGCTCGGCGCCATGAGGGTCTGCTGAGGGTTTCCGAAGTTTACGAGGTTCTGGGTTTTTATCCAGCATCGGCCAGCACCGATTATTATCACGGTGTTGATTGCTTCTTTTTCTTCAAATGTTGCCGGGCCTATGCCACTATAGACCTGACAATCAAAGAAGAAAAGAAGGGTTTCAAAGCTGATTTCTTGGTTCGTGAACACGACCTTAGAGATAATTGGCTTTTGACCAAGATTGCTTGGAAAATCGCAGAAACACTTCGTCATCACTACTGGAATAAGAGTAGAAGACGAAGAAAAAGCAGGTAAGTGAGGACTGCTTTGGGCGCCGTGAGTCTATATGACCGGCGCCCTTTTTAATTTGAAAAGTTTTATGCTATGATGTGCTCGTTTGCGCCATTTAAACGGTGCTAAATATTTTAATAATAAATAATAAGTTTTAGACAATGTTGAAAATTTCAAAAGTTTTGGCTCGCGAGATTTTGGATTCTCGTGGCAATCCAACTGTGGAAGTAGACGTAACTTTAGCTGATGGTTCATTCGGTCGTGCGGCTGTGCCATCCGGTGCGTCCACTGGTTCACATGAAGCAGTAGAGTTGCGTGATGGCGACAAGAAACGCTATCTCGGTAAAGGTGTTCTGAAAGCCGTAGAAAATGTAAATGTTTTAATTAAGAAGGCAATTGTTGGAAAAGAATTTGATCAGAGAACACTTGATGCCAAGATGATTGCTTTGGACGGAACTGAAAACAAAGGTAAGTTTGGTGCCAATGCTATTCTCGGTGTGTCACTGGCTTTTGCTCGCGCTGCCGCTGTGAGTATGAAGAAACCACTCTACAAATATTTTAAAGATATTGCCAAGACCGGTAATGCTGTATGTTTGCCAGTTCCAATGATGAACATTATCAATGGTGGTAAGCACGCTTTAAACTCTACCGACTTGCAGGAGTTTATGATTATGCCAACAGGTGCTAAGACTTTTGCTGAAGCTCTTCGCTACGGTGCCGAAACTTTCCACGCTTTGAAGAAAATTTTGGCGGAAAGAGGTTTGAATACTTCAGTCGGTGATGAAGGTGGTTATGCTCCATCATTGCCAGGAAACTCAGCTGCGATTGAAGTAATTTTGGAAGCAATTACTAAAGCTGGTTACAAGCCAGGTAAGGATATTTCTATTGCTATTGATGGTGCGGCTAGTGAAATCTATAACAAAGAAACTGCTAAATATGAATTGAAGACCGAGAATAAAAATTTGTCTAGCGAAGAAATGGTGGCTTATTATGAAGAGTGGGTTAAGAAATATCCAATCGTGTCTATTGAAGATGGTTTGGCTGAAGACGACTGGGCTGGTTATGAACTCATGACCAAGAAGCTTGGTAAAAAGATTCAGATTGTTGGTGACGATTTGTTCGTAACCAATCCAAAGCGTTTGCAAATGGGTATTGAGAAGAAAGCCGGTAACTCTATTTTGATTAAATTGAATCAAATTGGAACCGTGTCTGAAACTATTGATGCAATCAATTTGGCCAAGAAGAACGGTTACACTTCTGTTGTATCACATCGCTCTGGCGAGACTGAAGATTCTACTATTGCAGACTTTGTCGTTGGCTTGGGTACTGGTCAGATTAAGACTGGTTCACTCTGCCGTTCCGAAAGAGTTTGTAAATACAATCAGCTTGTTCGCTTGGAACAAGAACTTGGAACTAAGGCTATTTTTCCAGGTAAGGATGCGTTTAAGATTAGGGGATAAGCCCCGTTGTAGAATTCGGCGTTAAAATTGTTTTTGTCAAAACAGACTTTAGTTTTACACTAAAGTCTGTTTTGCTAACTAGATTATCAAAGCAATAATTGAACGCAATTTCAAAAACGACGCCGAATCTCACAACCGGGTAAATCGAGAAAAAATGCCCGGCAATTGCTTTTGCAATTGCCGGGCATTTTTAAACCGCGTTCCTCAACGCGGTTTGTTTTTTACTTTTTGATTTCTTCGATGATAACATTCATCTCAGGCAAGGAAAGATATTTCTGCAAGACCTTCACAACCGAGAAGCGAGACTCCTCTCTTTTTTGCCTCAGTTCATTAAGGTCATCAGTAATTTTCTTTTTATCAGCGCTGGACAGTTTTTTGTGGGCGCTGATCAAACCCTTGGCTCTAGCGATGAAATCAACCACTTCAGAATGTAGTCCAGCCATATTTTGCCTTTCTGTAAAAAATTAATGTTCTAAAACCTATTACAAATCATATATACTTTAACCGACTTTGTCAAGTAAAATCAAAAAGAGAAATTTGTTATAGTATATCTCGTTCACCTTTCTGTCATTCCTGCGAAAGCAGGAATCCAGGAAATTAATAAAACTAGATTCCTGCTTTTGCAGGAATGACAAACAAAAAAACAAAATCATGGAAGAGAAAAAAGTTCGTCAAACAATGCTGGTAGTTTTAGATGGTTGGGGCCACCGCGAAGACAAGAAAGATAATGCCATAGCCGACGCCAAAACACCCAATTTTGACGCTTTTTGGACAAATTACCCACACTCGCTTTTGGAGGCCAGTGGACGGGCTGTAGGGCTTCCAGAGGGGCAAATGGGCAACAGTGAAGTCGGTCACACTACTATCGGCGCAGGTAAAATTATCACCAATGATTTGGTGCGCATTTCTGATGCCGTGACCAATAAAACCTTCGGTCACACTCCAGCTTTTGTGAAGCTTTTTAATCATGTTAAACAAAATAATTCAGCGATTCATGTCTGTGGTTTAGTTAGTCCGGGTGGGGTTCATAGTCACACCGATCACTTATATTCTTTTATTCACTCTGCCAAAGAAGCTGGTATTACCAAACTCTACATCCACGTCTTCACCGATGGTCGCGATACCGCACCGCAAAGTGCTTTGGAGTATGTCACTAAATTAGAAGCTGAAATTCAGAAGATTGGTCTTTGTCAGATTGCGTCATTATCTGGTCGCTATTACGCGATGGATCGTGATAACAATTGGGATAGATTGGCTCGCGCCGAAGAAGTTTTGTTTGCCGGTCAGGGCCAAACTTTTACCGGTTCAGCCAGTGAATTATTAAAAAAACTTTACTCCGAAAATATTGTGGATGAAAAGATTGAGCCATACACAATTCTAGATTCTGATGGCCAGGCTCATCCAATTCAAAAAAATGACGGTATATTTTTCTTTAATTTCCGTGCTGACCGCGCCCGCATGCTCTCTACTAAAATCATAGAAAAAGCGGGAATTGATAATCTGGCTTTTGTGACTTTGACCGAATATGAGAAAGGGATGCGTTGTGATGTGGCTTTTGCTCCAGTCGCCATTGAAACTACTTTAGCCAATGAGGTGTCCAAGGCTGGCTTGAGTCAGGCCCATGTCGCCGAGACTGAGAAGTTTGCCCACGCGACATATTTCCTAAATGGTGGCAAAGAAACTCCCCACGAAAAAGAAATCCATATTTTGGTACCTAGTCGTAAAGATGTAGCCACTCATGATTTGGCTCCCAAGATGATGGCCAAAGAGATTGCTGATAAAGTGTTGGAAGAAATTGAAAAGGGCACAGAATTTATTTTTGTGAACTTTGCCAATGCTGATATGGTGGGTCACACTGCCAATGTACCGGCGATAATTGAATCAGTAGAAGAAGCCGATACTCAACTTGGTAGAATTGTTAGTGAACTTGATCGTCGCGGTGGAGTATCAATCATTACAGCCGACCACGGTAATGCGGAAATGAATATTGATCAGACTACCGGCGAGAAACATACCGCTCACACTTTAAATCCGGTACCGTTTATTATTACCGACAAGACTATAGAATTGAAGAAGGGAACTTTGGCGGATATTGCGCCAACTGCTTTACAGATTTTGAAAATCAAGAAACCAGAATGCATGACGGGGGAAAGTTTGATTGTAGAGTAAAAGAATTAAGCCCCCGAGGCTTTGCCTCGGGGGCTTAATTCTTCCCCTAATTCTCACAATAGGTTATAATGTGTACATATGTTAACTCACGAAAAAATCCAAATTGCCTTTTTTGGTCTTTTGGTGTTCATTGTTGGTTTCTTTGGTTACATGGTCTTTCGACCATTTTTAACAGTAGCTTGTTTTTCGGTCTTTTTGGCTGTAGCTCTGTATCCAATTTACTTGTGGGTACTGCGATTTAATAAAGAAAGAAAATTTTCTTCGTCAATAATCACTGTTATTATTGCTTTGGTAGTAGTGATTATTCCGGCTGTATTGTTTGCTATCGTACTATTGCAACAAGCTGGTAATGCCTATACTGGTCTTTTGGATAGTGTAAATAGTGGTACAATGGCAACCTCTATAGGATTAATGGAAACTAAAATTCAAGCATTTATACCTGGTTTTCAGATGAACATTGCTGGCTATTTGTCTGGTGGTCTGTCTTGGGCGGTGGGTAATTTGGATAAAATTGTTTCCGGATTTTCCAATGTTATCATGTATGTAGTTCTTACCACTTTCTTCCTCTTCTATCTATTTGTGTATGGAGAGAGTCTGGTCAATAAGTTGGTTGGTTGGAGTCCAATGGAAGATTCTTTAGATAAAAAAATAATAGCCCAAATAAAATTATCGATTAATTCTGTAATTCGAGGGTATCTCTTGGTAGCCACTTTGCAGGGTATTGTGGCAGGTATAGGTATGGCAATTTTTGGTTTTAATAACGCAATAATTGGCGGTACTTTAACTGGTATAGCCTCCTTTGTTCCATTTTTCGGTACTGGTCTTGTTATGGCTCCAGTTGCTATATACATGGCTGTTACCGGGCACTTGGGAGCGGGTATTGGTATTGCCATCTGGGGCTTCACCATGGTGCACTTGATTGATAATTTCTTGATGCCATACCTCCTAAATCGCGGTATGAAGCTCAACCAATTCTTGTCGCTCTTGGCTGTGCTTGGTGGTTTGTCAGCCTTTGGGCCAATTGGCTTGGTGGTTGGACCACTTGTTTTGAGTTTAATTATCATCATGATTGATATTTACCCATTAATAATTAAGAAAAATGTTTAAGGCTTACAATGCAGTCTGGAATTTCTTTGATAAGCTGGAAGACGTTGTTCGTGGTTGGATTAGTAAGCGCCCAATTCTATTTGGTTTCGTTGGTGGTTTTGCTGGGGTAGAGTTTTGGCGTGGTGTCTGGAATATCACCGACTATTTTTCTTTAAGATTTGGATATGATATTTATGGTTGGGAAAGTGCCACCTTTTCCTTGGTGGCCGGTGGTTTCGTTATGCTTATTACTGGTTTGTATATTTCTCTATTTGTGGGTGATAGCGTAATTATGTCTGGTATAAAACAAGAGAAAAAAATGTTTGAAAAGACCTCTGAAGAAATTGAAGAAGAAGAAAAGGAAATTACTAAACTTGAAAATAGATTAGCTAAGATGGAAAAGTTATTGGAAGAAATTAAAAATAAATAAAATGAGTAAAGTTAGAATTGTTACCCATACGAGTGATTTCCATATGGATGATGTTTTCTCTGTGGCACTAGTTTCAATATTGGAGGAAGGTAATGAATTAGAGATAATTAGATCTAGGGACGAATCTGTTTATCCGACAGCAGATTGGTTGTTGGATGTTGGAGGAAAGTTTGAACCACAAAATAAACGTTTTGATCACCATCAAGAAGATTTTGCAGAAAAACGTTCTAATGGAATTTCTTGTTCAACTGTTGGTTTGTTGTGGCGAGAGTTTGGAGAAAAAGTGACTGGTGGAAAGTTGGAAGCCGAAATAATTGATAGAAAATTAATCGAGTTTATTGACGCTGTTGATTGTGGAACTGATTTCAAAAGCAAAGATGCTCCGTTCAATATCTATACTCTCCATGATTTAATCCAGAGATGCCTAAGGCCAACAGGTAGGGAATTGGAGAAGTCTACTGATCAAGGTTTGTCTTTTTTCTTGCAGGCGGTGGATATAGCAAGAATTGTTTTGAAAAGAGAAATTGTGCAAGCTAGAGATCTTATTTTTGATCGTGTGGAAGTGTTAAAGATTTATAATCAAACTGAAGACAAAAGAGTATTAGTCTTTCCTAATAAACTTTCTTACGGATCGATTGTTTCTGAAATACCTGAAGCTATTTACATTGTCGGTTTCAATGGACCAAGTGATCGTTGGACGATTAATGCTATAAGAAAAAGTGAGAACACCTATATCGTTCGAAAGGATTTGCCATCTAACTGGGCGGGAAAAACAGGAGAAGAATTACAAAAAATTACCGGCGTACCTGATGCCCTGTTTTGTCACAAAGAATTATTTATTGCTGGCGCTAAAAGCTTGGAAGGAGCAACGAAAATGGCTCATTTGGCACTCCAAAACTAAAGGGTGAGGAAAAGGCCGAAAAACCAAGGCGGACTTGGTTTTTCGGCCTTTTTAGGTTATAGTATGGTTATGAAATTTATTGATGAATTGAATGTGCATATCAAGGCTGGACGCGGTGGAAATGGTGTTGTTCGCTGGTTGCAACAGAAGTTTAAGGACCGTATGGGTCCATCAGGTGGTAACGGAGGCCGTGGTGGCGATGTTTTTGTCCGTGGAGTCAAAGACTTGAGTATTTTGGCCAAGTACAAGAACACTAAAGAATTTGCGGCGGAGATTGGGGCAGCTGGAGAGAAAAATAGTCGTCATGGAGCTGATGGAGAAGATTTGACTATTGATATGCCGGTTGGCTCAATTTTGAAAAATACTACCACCGGAAAGGTTTTTCAAGTTTTACATGAAGGAGAAAAAATTAAAATTTTAACAGGTGGTCGTGGTGGTTGGGGTAATGAACACTTCAAAGGTTCGACCAACCAGCGTCCGATGGAGTGGACTCCGGGTAAAGAAGGTGACGAAGCTGATTTTGAAATTGAATTGGAACTCATGGCCGATGCTGGACTTATCGGTTTGCCAAATGCTGGTAAATCAAGTTTGATCAATGAGCTGACCAATGCACAATCAAAAGTGGGCGCATATCAATTTACTACTTTGGAACCGGCTCTTGGTGATTTGCACGGTTACATTTTGGCAGACATCCCAGGACTAATTGAAGGAGCATCAGAAGGCCGCGGTCTCGGTGATAAATTCTTGCGTCATATCAAGCGTACTAATATGTTGGTTCACTGTATTTCACTCGAGAGCACTGATTTGTTGGCGGATTATGATACCATCCGGGCTGAGCTCAAAGCTTATAGTGAAGAATTGGTGGCTAAAAGAGAGATTGTGGTTTTGACCAAGACAGATGTGACAACCGAAAAAGAAATTGAAAAAGCTAAGAAGAAAATTGCTAAGCGTAATCCCGAGATTTATACCATCAGTATTTTGGATGAAAAATCCATCAAAGAATTTAAGGATATACTGATCAAAATATTACGTGATGAAGCCAAGGCGGCCTTGAACAAAACTGGTAAAGCGGTAGAATTAGAAAAAGAATTTTCGTTCGAATAAAAAATAAAAATATGAGTGACAAAAAATATACAACAACCATAGGACTTGAAATTCACGCGGAACTCAAAACTAAAACCAAGATGTTTTGTGATTGTCTAAACAATGCCGATGAAGAGAAGCCGAACGTTAATATTTGTCCGATCTGTATGGGGCACCCAGGTACTTTGCCGACCTTGAACAAACAAGCGATCAAGAACGTGATAAAAGTTGGTTTAGCCCTTGGTAGTAAGATTGCCGACTTTACCGAATGGGATCGTAAAAATTATTTCTATCCTGATATTCCAAAAGGCTATCAGATTTCTCAGTATAAATATCCGCTAGTCACTGGCGGTTCTATCAATGGTGTAGAAATTACTCGTATTCACTTGGAAGAAGATACCGCCAGTTCGGCTCATGACACTGGAGATTTTTCTTTGGTGGATTTTAACCGTGCTGGTGTACCGCTCATGGAGTTGGTGACTGAGCCGGTGATTCATAGTGGAGAAGAAGCCAGTGCTTTTGCCAAGGAGCTCCAACTCATTTTACAGTACCTTGGTGTGGCTGATGCTAACATGGAAAAAGGTGAAATGCGCGTGGAGGCCAACATTTCTGTGAGTGATACTGACAAATTTGGTACTAAAGTGGAAGTCAAAAACCTAAACTCATTTAAGACTGTGGAGAAGGCGGTGGCGTATGAAGTAGCTCGTCATATTGCTGTGCTCGAAGATGGTGGAAAGATTATTCAGGAAACTCGCGGATGGGACGAAGCCAAGCAGGCGACTTATTGTCAGCGCGTAAAAGAAAACTCTCACGACTATCGTTATTTCCCTGAGCCTGATTTGCCTAAAATGATGTTATCTGAAATTCCTGAATTTACTGAAACAGAATTACGTAAAGAAATTCCAGAATTACCAAAAGCCAAACGTGAACGCTATGCTCAAAACTTTGGTATCAAAGCCGAAGACATTGAAATGTATGTCCAAGATCAAGATCTCGGCGTATTCTTTGAAGCTGTGACCAAACTCTTAAACAATGAAAAAGAGGCAGTCAAACTAGCATCCAACTACATTACCTCGGACTTGGTGGCTTTGTCTCGCACTATCGATTATGTTCGTCCAAGTGAAATCAATTTTGCTTCATTGATTAAAATGATTGTAGCCGGAGAATTGTCTTCTCGTGGAGCGAAAGATACTTTGGCAATTATGGTCAAAGCTGGCGGTGAGCCAAAAGACATTGCTGAGAAAAATGGTTTGATTCAGAAAAACAATGTTGATGAAATCATTCCAGTCATTGAAAAGATCATAAATGATAATCCAACCGTAGTGGCTGATTATAAGTCTGGCAAGGAATCCGCTCTTATGTTTTTCGTGGGTCAAGGTATGAAAGCTACCAAAGGTGCTGGTAATCCGACTTTGATAAAAAAGATTGTCCTGGATGTAATTAATAGATAAAATTAAATTAAGACTATGTTTTCCTTAAATAAAATATTTGGTCGTGAAAATAAAACCAGCGAAAGTGCAAAATCGTGGACAAAGATTGAGGAAGCACAAAAACAAAACGCTGAAGGACTAGGTTGTATTTTAGTGAAGGCACCAAAAGTGGCCTATAATCCAGATGATAAAAAAATATCCAGAGATGCATTAGGAAACATGATCTATGCTGAAGGGGTTGATGATGGAGAATGGGTGGTTGATAGTTTTGATAAGAAAGAAGACAAGATCAAACTAAAGAAGCTAGGTACGGGCACAAAGTTAGTTAATAGGGAGGTTAATCTAGCCAAGTTTTTGGAATGCAATCAAGACTTCAATTAACTATTAGTGTTTGTATTTATCGAGAAAAGACAAAACAGTCCCATATGGGCTGTTTTTTGTTTTTGTATTGTGATAAAATATCTAAATAAACACCCAATATGATAAAGTTTTTTAGAAAATTTTTATTCGTTCTAATGTTTGCTTTGGCGTGGCCAGTTCTCGCTGGTAATATTGATGCGACTTATAATATCGCCAAAGGTTATAATAATGATATCGGCCGAATTAATTTTGGTGTGACTACTGGGGATGTTACTGTTACAGATACGAAATTGACAGGATATGCTTGGAGCGAGAATTATGGCTGGATTAATCTTGCACCGACCAATGGTGGGGTTGTTAATACCGCGGGAGTTCTGTCTGGTACTGCTTGGAATCCAAATATTGGTTGGATTAATTTTGCACCAACAAATGGAGGTGTGACTATTGATGCCGATGGTTATTTTCATGGTTTTGCTTGGTCGTCTCTTTTAGGTTGGATAAGTTTTAATTGTGCCGACAATAGTTCTTGTGGAACGTATAATTATAAAGTTAGAACTTCCTGGAGCTCGGCAACTATAGTGTCTAATCCAGTTTTTTCTCAGAATGGTGGTGCTATAAGAAATACCGTTCCGATTAGTATTACTGTTATCCCTCAAAGCTCCTCAATTTATTATTTAATAGATTCAGCACAAGATCCTGATCAAACCTCAAATTTATACACTGGAACTTTTACCTTGTCGACAGGTGAACATACAGTTAAGGCTATTGGTGTAAAAACTGGTTTGGCGTCGAGTAGTATCACAACTGCTACCTTTACTGTGACCGGAGGAAGTCATACGCCAATAGTACCACCACCGTCAGCGATAGATGTTTGTCCTAATTTGCCTGAGGTCCAAGCCACAGTACCATCCGGTTATACAATAGTTGGTACAGATTGTGTGGTTGATGTTTGTCCAAATCTTGTCGGCGCTCAAGCCACTATGCCTGTGGGTAAAATAATCAATGATGTTGGCGTGTGTGTTGATATTCAAGTCGATGTCTGTTTAAATATTGTCGGTGAACAATTGACTATTCCGGTAGGTATGACTAAAGACAAAACCGGTGATTGTGTAAAAATTCCAGATGATATTTGTCCGAATATACCTGACATCCAAAGTGAAATACCTGTTGGCATGACTAAGGATGAAACAGGATCCTGTGTGGAAATTGTTAATGACCTTTGTCCTAATCTAACCGGGGTGCAGAAAGAAGTGCCAGACAATATGACTATTGATTTGGCTGGAAATTGTGTAACTATTCCGTCTGATGTTTGTCCGAATATTTCCGGAACTCAGGAATCTTTGCCTGATGGAATGGAAATAAAAAATGGTAAATGTGTAGATAAGGAAATTATTCCTCCTCCAGATATTGTTCCACCACCTGATACAGGAGTGCCTCCAGTCGATACCGGTAAAGGAACTGGTGGTGATACTGGCAGTGGTGGCTCTGGAGATGTTTGTCCAAATCTTGATGGTTTTCAGTCTGAAGTACCTGATGATTATAAAATAGACAAGATTGGTAATTGTGTCCCAATTCCGTCATTGGAAACAGTTAATGTTATTGAAAAAGTTTCTACCGCGGTGGTGACTAGTGTGACTGAATCATATCAAGCGACCGCCAAGGCTGTTGTAGCTACCGCCAAAGAAACCAAAAGAGTGATTAATACTCCGACTGGTTCGATTACTACCAAGGCCATTACCACTGCTGGTGTGGCTGTTTCTGGTGCAACCGCGGTTACGGCCATATTTTTGAATCCGATGTCTTTTGCTGAGATTTTTCTAATTCCATTTCGTTTGTGGGCGTTGTTGTTGAGCTTCCTTGGACTACGTCGACGTAATCGACCATGGGGTACTGTATATGACAGTATCACCAAACAACCACTCGACCCAGCTTATGTGGAACTCTTAAATAATTTGGGAGTTGAGGTTTCTACTTCTATCACTGACCTCGATGGTCGTTATGGTTTTTTCACCTCGTTTGGAACATATAAAATTTTAGCGCACAAGACAAACTACATTTTTCCATCAAAGCGTTTGGCTGGACAAGTCAGTGACGAGCTTTATGACAATCTATATTTTGGTGAGGAAATAAAGATCACTACCGAAGGGGAGATGATTGCAAAAAATATTCCCCTTGATCCAGAAAAATTTGATTGGAATGAAACTGCCAAGAAAAACATGAATGTGATGCGTTTTTATTCCAAGTGGGAGATTTGGATCAAGCGTATTACAAATGTTTTCTTCTACATCGGTATTGTAATTTCAGCAGTGGCAGTGTGGGCGGCACCTTATCCTTACAATATAATTGTGTTTGCTCTATATATTATCATGGCCCTACTTCGCTTCTTTGGTATTAAACCAAAATATTTTGGTTGGGTTCTCGATAAAGAAACTGGTTTCCCATTAGCTTTTGCTTTGATCAAGGTTTACTCTGTTGATTTGGAAAGAGAATTAACCAAGAAAGCTTGTGATAGTACTGGCCGATATTATGCCCTCGTTCCACCTGGAAATTATTACGTGACTGTTGATCGTAAAAACCCTGATGGCACATATACCTCGGTCTATCAATCTGAAGTCTTCTTTGCTAAGAAGGGTGTGATTAATAACGTTTTCAATGTTTCAGGATTTGTTCAGAATGCACAACCGGTAGCGGAAAAAATTCCTGATTTAAAGATTTCAGCTGAAACACCGCAAAATATCGAGGTGAATTCATTTTTAATGGCTCAAACAGAGGTTAAAAAGAAAGAAATAAATCTGATCAATGATTATACAAAAAATGTTACCCCAACTATAGCTGTGGCAGAAAATTTACCGATTGTTCCAGTGGAAGAAAAATTGATTGAGTCACCGGTGAAGGAAGAGATGATTGAAGCACCTGAAAAGGAGGAACTTTTACCTCCAAAAGATGAGCAAAAATTACTCTAAAAACATTTTGTAAACAGAAAAATCCGCGCGAAAAAACAACGAGGATTTCTCGTTGTTTTTTCGCGCAGATTTTGTCACCCAGATTCATTTTTCAGTATTATTTTTTGAAATATTTAAGTAAAATTTGGTGGGGGGTTGAAATATATTTTAAAATGTTGTGTATTGGTTTTTTTTCTTCTCTTTTTACTTCTGTAAACTCCAAAAAAATGTTAAAATATCAAAGAGAAAATGGAGAACACCACAGAACAGAGACGTTCATTTTTGCACCTTGGAAGATTTGCTATCTTCTCGGTTATTCTCTTTACTCTGGTCATCTTTTCTAATCACTTTTTAACTCTCTTTGCTGCCTACCCAGCCACCCAGTTTAACCCTGGCGAAACATTGAATCCCGCTTGTGCTCCGACAGACGAAAACTGTTCAGTTTTGTCTACTTGGTCCGCCTCCTCAACCAACACATATTTGGGTCTCACTGGTAACGTTGGTATCGGTACTACTACTCCAACTTCCAAACTAACTTTGGTTGGTAATTTCTCTGTCATGGGCACATCATCGATGGCTACCATCACTGATGCAGTTTGGAATGGTCAAACTATTTCTGGAACATATCTCGACAAGTCCGGTAACTGGACTGGTACTCTCTCAGGCTTTACTCTAAACCAAATTATCGCCGCTGGTTTCTCTACTACTTCCACTGAAGCGCTTCTTGCTACCAAAAACTTTGCTACTTCCTCTTTTGCTACCACCTCAGCCAACTACTGGAAAACCCAAAATGATTTCTTCTCTACTACTTCCGTTGATGCTTGGCTCACAACCAAGAACCTATCTTCTGGTTCTTCTTTCTCCACCACTTCCGCTGACTATTGGTTAACCACCAAGAACCTCTCTTCTGGTTCTTCTGGTTTCTCAACCACTTCCACCAATGCCTGGTTATCCACCAAGACCACCAATGATCTTACCGAAGGTTCCAATCTCTACTACACCCAGAATCGTTTTGACCTCGCT
>JBAWVR010000007.1:0-25346 GCA_037147155.1 bacterium
ATAATAAGGTTTGGTGTATCTGTCAAATATTATTTGTTCTGAAACTCCGGAATCTCAAAGATAAAGGTTGAGCCTTGATCACGTCCTGCTGATTCAGCCCAGATGTAACCATGGTGTTTCTCCACAATCTTTTTCACAATATAGAGACCATAGCCGGTAGAGTTTACATTGTAGCGAATTGATTCTTCTCCCCTACCTCCTTCGTGGAAGAGACTAGATTTGTCTTTACCTGATAGGCCTACTCCAGAGTCTTTTACAGAAAATATAATTTTTCTGCCATCGTCTTCGTGCATCTGACGACTAAGTGAGATAATAACTGATCCGGTCTGAGTATAGTTCACAGCGTTATCAACCAAGTTTTTGATAACCTGCTCAAATTGAGTTTTATCAATATTGGCAAAAATCTCTTGTTCGGGTAAATTGATTTGTAAATCAAGACCCTTGTCTTTGGCTCTTGATATGTATTTTTCAGCTATATCTTTAGCAAATTTTACAAAATCAATCTTTTCAAAAACGAAGTCAGTTTTGCCGGTTTTAAGACTTGAAGCGCTGAGAATGCCTTGAATCATATCTACTGCCTGGTTATCTGAATCCATGCCCTGTTGCACTAAATGTTTCAAATCATCGCTTACAGGCCCCATATCACCTTCCAAAACTGAGGCAAAAATCATCTTGCTCTTGGTAAAGAAACCCTTGACCTGGTGGGTAATAAAACGAATAAGGCCTTGCTGAGCCTCGTTGGCTTCCCCCAAGGCAATTTTCTGTTCATCAACCTTCTCAACGGACTTAACAAGAACATAACCAGCAATCACAGTAATAACAAGAGTTATGGAGGTTAGAACAAAGTTTGTTGTTGTTTTAATAAAAAATAATTGTGCTCCCACAAGCAAACCAATTGTCCACATTAGTGCTTGGGCAGCGAGCAACTTAACGTTAAAAGTCTTAAACTTAACTATTAGATAAACTAAGAAACCTAGTAGTAGAGGCATACCAAGCAAACCGTAAATACCAAAGTTGTAGGCATACTCAACGGCGTTAGAATCTACGAGCATATTTACAGCTAAGTCTGTAAAGAGAAAGAAAGACATAAATAGTATTACTCCCAGTCCAGCAAAAAATATTTCTTTTTTCTTTAAACTATCCTTATTCTTTTTAATTTTATAGATTGTAAATACAATCGCTGCTATAAAAAATACTCCCTGAGCTATATAGTAGTAATTTGTTACCGATCCGTTTTCAAGTGATTCGCAAGTATTGCCGTCATACATTGTTAATGTTTTTCCCAAGAAAGCATAAACAAAAGTTGGTGCCATTACTATTAAACTGGCGATTTTTTGCCATAATGGCAAATCACGATTTGTCGCAAAGGTATACAAAAAATAGTAAGCAAAAAAGAAGAAAATTAGTGTAAAAGGAAAAGCAAGTTCCCAGGTTGCCATGGTATTACCTGCCCCTAAAAATGAGAACCACTCACTTAGGTCAAGGATGACCCAACCAACAAAAGACAAACAGACCAGGAAGAGTGTAATACTGGCTAAAGTCCTGGTTTTTATAAGAAGAAAAGTACCAACTACTAAAGAAGCGATAGCTACGGTTAGGTGTGTGTAAAAAAGCAAACCAATAGGAATTTGATTTACCAAATAATCGTAACAATACTGAACATGTATAAATTGTTGTAACATTTTTTTATTGAGTTATATCTAAACATTTTTCCCCATCATCTAAATTTTCTTCTGAACAATAAATAATTGAGCACTGACCGACCACTTGTTCACAAAAAAAAGTTGGACAATTATGCTCTTCCAAACATACTGGAGCGATAGAATCCAGTATCTCAACTTTTTTGTATGCAGACTCGTCACATTCTGGATCTTCACCTAATACACAATCAGAAGCAAAACACTTTTCTGTTTTTGAATCACATGAGGTGTGCACGCTCAAAATAAAATTCTTATTTAAAAAATATTGTTGATATCTATAAGAAACCACCACAACAATTATTAGTATAAAGATTATTAAAAATATTTTTGTTTCATTTTTCATAAATAAATTATACTAGATAATGAATAATTAACAATTGCTTTGTCCACCAACTTCTTTAATTATACGATCCCTGATTTTAATAGGATAGGCTTGCCAAAACTTCCCGTCTTCTATTTCAGTGGGCTCGATTGTGGCAATTAAGGGTTTATAACCGGTATTTTTATAAATCTCTATAAACGCTTTTAATATAACTTCTTTAATAAATGGAAGCTCACTTGTTCGAATTAGGTAATTTTCAAACAAAACGCCGTGCTTCAAAAAGAAAACAAAGAATTTTTTGTAATATTCTTTGGCTGTTGGACCATTTTCATGAACCCAACCAGAAAAATCATGAATATTATCTTTAAAATGGGCAAAGTCATCAAGAAAGATATCGTGGTGAAAGTCAACAAGGTTTTGGTTGTTATTGGCCGTTGTGTTTATTGTATTGATTGGTTTTGAATTGCAAACATTAATATCAATAATTTTTTCCGACTCAAACATCGGTTCGTTTTTCTTGTTATTTCCTTTGTATAGTAGTAACTTACCAAGTGCGAACTTACACTCGTTTCTATTTGTAAACATGTCTTTTGTGTATTCTAAAAACAGTGGGTGTAAATGCTCTTCCAGAGTACTTACGACATCCGCAAACCATTTTGTTTCGTAGTTTGGTGTTGTTACGTTTCTGAATAATATCGCTTTAGGACGTCCCTCCATAATTAAAGGTACATGTTTGATTAAGGTTTTAATTTTTTCATCAAGAGAGGTATCATTTTGTCTGGTCTTCAGTTGTTCAATGGCTTCATCAACTGGAGTATAAACAAAATCACAAAACTTTTTTTGATCGGAACAAATATCTTCAATAAATGCGTTTACCTTTTCTTCGTTTGCAAAAATTTCGTCTAAATTCATAGTCTTATTATATATCTAATTAAAAAAGATTGTAGGCCAATCTTAGGATGGTAATAACGATTTGCATCAAAACTCCCCAAGCTAAACAGCTAAATATTGTACTGGCAATAAAAATGGTGTAATCACGCTTATCAAGCTTTTCAAAACTACCGTGTCTTAAGAATATTGTCGTAATGAAAGAGTCTTGCCATACTGACAAAGTAACAAAAGCAAAAATATCATTTTTGTTCAATAACCAAATCATAAGCTGAAGTAATTTGGCTGGGATATACAAGCTAAATCTTTTGATTAAATTTTTATGATTACTGACTTCATGCACCCACATGTGCCCCTTAACCTTCAAATCTTCTATTTCATTCACTCCAAACCAGTCAACTTTCTTCTTGTGATACCAGATTAAAACAAAAAAATTCATGGTTAAAGCCATAATTATTAGAATTATCATTCCCCAAACGCCATAGAAGGCTTGTAGTATTGGCCAAATAATATAATCAAAGGCAAAGTTGTACGCCTCATACAATCCCCAACCAGACATCACCACCGCGGTTCGCTTGATGTTTTTTGACACGAGAAAAACCACAAGTCCAAATAATAGTATTCCCCCAACAATCCATAAAATATCGGTCATTTCTAATATTAAAGCATTTTGGGAGGTGGGGTGTCAAACATGATTATTTAAATACACTTAATTATTTTTTCCACATCAGGATAGTACTTTTCAAAAACTGAATCGACAGCTGTGGTATCTATAGTAATATTTTGCATGATAACCAAAGTGGGATCATTTTTTGCAAGAATTAGATCAACTAGTCTTTCTTTAATCCAATGTTCAACTCTGTATTCATCAATAAGAGATTGGATCGATAAGTGAATTATTTCATGGATGATATTTCTTAAAAGTGCTATTTCAGTTTTGTTCTGAAAATTCGAAATAACTTTGTTAGGAACATTATAACTTCCCCCTACCCCATATTTTGTGAGTTGAATAATATAGATATCTTCTTGCTTTAGTGAAGTCATAGCAAAGTAATTCTCAAGTTTAGACGAGGAAATAGACCACTGCTCCTCTATAGTTTTTTTTATCTTTTCATAGTCATTGGTGCAATATTCTTCCTCTGCTGTAGTTAGTAAAGAATTTTCTGAGGTTTTTATATCAACATCTTCCAACTTCTTGCCAGCAGGTAGCTTAATCCATTTAGAATAACCGTTCTTGAGAAACCAGTCGGCTTTGCTCAGTGTATATTTTATACGTTCTTTTTCGTACTCTAAAGAATATTTTATGTCTAATTTTATCATCATTAATTTCAATTTTAACCTATTTTGTGTAAAAAAACACTGTAACCCAAGATATGTCATAGCTGGGTTACAGTGAGGTGTTGCGGGCGGTACGCCGGATCAGCACGGGTTTTGCTGAGGAATGATCTTGTCCCCGGGCCATTACAGCCGTCGCAGCAGTTGCAGTCGCATTCACCAGATCCCTCGGTCACGGTGCGCAAGTTCTTGAACTTGGCTCCGCTACTCGAAACACCAGTGATTCTCAGAGATTCGATAAACTTATCCATCTTGTCTCTCCTTTCCCTTTGGGGGAATTGTGGTTTTGGACATCTTAAACGCCCACGTTACTGTTTGCATTCACCAAACGGGTGAATCAATATAATGATATATTGACAATATTACTTTGTCAAATATAAACACTTGTTTTAAATATAAAAGCGACAATGATAGTTGTAAAAAGCGAGCCCGTTTGGGCTCGCTGAATTGGGTTTTTGTTAAGCAAAACCACGTATAACTTCATCTGCATTGTAATATGACCAGAACATGGGGCAACCACCTCCACATCCGGAAAATCTCTTACATGAAATACATTTTTTCGAGGGGTAGTTGTTTAATCTGTCGTAATACCCA
This sequence comes from bacterium, assembly GCA_037147155.1. Taxonomy (GTDB): domain Bacteria; phylum Patescibacteriota; class Minisyncoccia; order Phycocordibacterales; family GWA1-40-21; genus JBAWVR01. The sequence continues at coordinate 4,840 of JBAWVR010000007.1, forward strand.
GCTATTAATGGGGAGTTCAAAAAGTCCAGTAGTTCGTCTACTGAAGAAAAATCTTCCCCAAATTTACCAACCGGGAAATCAAACAGATTGTTACACATAATAACTTCGCCAGACACCCCAAAAATTAAACCAGATTTTTGTCTCAACTGACAAAGTGTTGAGATTTGGTTTCTTGAAGTTAGGAGGTCTAGAAAAGTTTCTGGCCACAAACACAAAGGGAGTTTCATTGAAAAAGATATTTTTCCTTCCATTATAGAGTTAACATCATCATAAACACTCATTACATTAGAAACAATTTGTTCTGGTGGTATCAGGAAGTCACCATCAGAACCCTTTTGTGTCGGTACAGGTGTACAGAACCCTACATCCAAATACTTGGCACCGAGTTCTTTTGAAAAACGTGCAGTGTCAATTAGTTCGTTTGGATTTAGCGAGCTATAGACTGTACTAACACCGCAGTGAAAGAAATCTATTCCTCTTCTCAACCCTGTCACTATTGAATCAAAATCCTTAATTCCTGTTGTCTTCTTGTAGGACAGTTCACCACATCCCTTCAGTGATATTCCCACTAAGTCATTCGGATTTTTCACATAATTTTCCCAAAAAGCATCATTCGCAAACTTTAGTGCGTTTGTTGCTATTTGTGTTTCGACACCGATACCTCTGCAAAACTTGTTAAAGTCAAGCAGTGGACCCCAAATGGTAGGCTCTCCCCCGATAAGGATGATCTTTTTGATTCCGCAGGAGTGGATTAATGTTGCCAGTTCTTTTGCAAGTTCTAAGCTCATTTCTCCTCTATACTCTGTTTCTTTCGCATAACACCACTCACAGCGCATGTTGCAAGCTCTATTTACCGTGAGCCACCCAAGTTTTGGGACGATTTGATTATTGTTGCTACTCATCTGAAGTCTCCTTCTGTTGGTTGTTTTGCAAGGTTCGTTCTTTCTGAAGAGTACTATCTATTTATGGATATGTCAAGATATACGTAATAGTTCAATAGCTTGGCACCACCACCGCGGTTCGCTTGATGTTTTTTGACACGAGAAAAACCACCAATCCAAATAATAGTATTCCCCCAACAATCCATAAAATATCGGTAATTTCTAATATTAAAGCATTTTGGGTGGTGGGGTGTCAAATTTTAAAAGAAATGTTTAAATATGTTACTTTTTTGGTCTCAAAAGTGGAAAAAGAACAACATCTCTTAAGTTATTTTGGCCAGTTAAAATTGCCACTGTTCTATCAATACCCATACCCCAGCCAGAAATTGGCGGAGCCACATGTTCAAGAGTTAAAATAAATTCATTATTACTCTCCATCACCTCACCCTAATTATTATTTTTCAAATTTTTCTTTATAAAATTTGGCATACGCATTATTAATACTTCTGTAATTTAAATCAAATTTAAAGATTTTCTTAAATAAACAGTTAAAATCCTTTTTAAATTTGTTTTGATTTCTAATTAAATTTTTATCATCGCTTGTTATGTAGTTTAGTTCACTGATTTTGTATAAAAAATGTATAAATTTATTTTTACCAAATTTTTGAATTAAAAATCTTACAAAATAACTGCCCTCATCATAGGAAGATTTTTCTGTAATAAAATAATTATTTAAAAATGATGTAAACTCCCTTTTAACATCATCTGTTTCTTCTGATAAATATACAGATAACCCTTCACTCAACCATACTGGGTGTAAATATTTAGATACAGCCTCCTGAAAAAGATGACATAGTTCGTGTTTAATAAGTTGCTGATATTTTTGATTTGAAAATTGATGATTACTATGTTTTTTAATACTATATTTATCTAATATATATATGCTCTTACTAACTCCATAACCAATTAACCAATCTTCTGTGGGATGACCAAGCAAATTGTCAAATTCTTTTCGATTGGGGGCAATAAAAATATTTGGTGTATTTTCTACCCAGTTTATACCAAAAAAAGTATTTAATTCGCACATGGATTTTTGATAGGAATCTTCTATAAAATTATCCTCTTTGGTCTTTATTGAAAAAATCATAATATTCATTATATACTAAATAATAAAGAGAGGTAATGACTTTTAGGGCCACTACCTCTCTGCAGCCTGTTTATTGTGGCTAGTTACCGTTTGCAACCACCACCAGACTGTTGACAATTGCACGAATAGTTCGCGCCTTCAAACAATTTGATCTCAGTCATGACTCCCACCTCCTTTCTTTTTGTAGATAATTATAAGTTTTTTATCTATCCATCCGGAAAATGTTATCAAGGATTTTTCAATTTCAAAACCTTCTGTGGTAAGTTGCCTTGCTGTAAAAGTTTTACCTTGAAGATCCTTAACAACACTCAATGACTTGCTATCCAGGAAAACCGTTTCGCTGTCTTTTGCAAAAATAGTTCCTCCGAATTCCTCGTCTCTTAATACAAGATTTTCTACAAATTGTAATTCATCGTCTGGCGAAATAATTATATCTACCTCCTTTGCTGGTGGTAAATTTTTAACCTCGTCTTCCGATAGAATTATACCAGTATCTTGGTATGTAGAATGTTGTAATTCAACAGTACAACCACCACCACAATTTGCAAAAAAATTACAATTTTGGCACTTGCCAGAAAAACGATATTCACGCCATTCAGCCATCCTCTGCCAGATTTTTTGTATACCATCTTCAATAATACTTCCGTATTTTTGATGTGATGGACCACAAGCACGAATCTGACCATCTGGACCAATTTGACAATGCGCTATGCCAGCATTACACCTTCTACGAGTAAAGTCCTGGTATTTTGTTATATCACCCAAAATACACCACGGATATGGGTCAATAATGTCAACAGAAATGCCAAATTCATTTTTGAGACGAAGCAGCATATCCAAGCTCATTTTTGTCTCTTCGGAAGAAATCAAATTCTTACACCATTCTTTACCTGCAATAGTTGGAGCACAGGAACGAGTAGCGGAAAAGGAGTCACAACCAAGCCCAGCGATCAATTTTCCGGTCTCGTAAACACGGTCTATATTCCATTTGGTCAAAACCATATTTACATTTACTTTCAATCCTGCTTGTTTGGCAGATTTAATACCAGAAATTGTTCGTTTCCAGATTCCTTTTTTGTTAGCAATAAAATCATTGAGCTCAGGAGTATCCGCCATCAAGCTAACTAAAACACTTTTAATTCCAGCATTAAAAATTTGTTCAGCTTTTTTCTTTGTCATCAAGACCAGGTTGGAATTGAGGGAAACTGAACACCAGGTCAATTTTTGCAATTCATTAGCGATAAAAAGTAAATTATCAATCTCCATTAACGGTTCACCACCAGTAATAACAACATCCTTTATTTTATTATCACTGATTTCCTTTGCAATAATCGTAAGTTGATCACGTGAAAGTTTTTGTTTTGTATACTGCCCTTGCTTAAAGTAACAGTAACAATGCATACATGAATGAGTACAGTTCTCTGTAAGTTCAATTTGCACAGACAACGGGGCAATCAAAGTTTGACATTTCATAACTAAAATCCTCTCATTTTGTTTGATTCTCTATCCATCACCCTTTTTACAACATGTAAAAAAATGTAATGCATTGAGAAGAATGTTAAAGATCTACCCTAGACGTTCTAGGATTTCTATTGTAGAGCTTATCAGATTGAGGGGTGAAAGTCAAAATGGTTATCTGCAATTTTATTCTTTAGAGTCAGAAGTTATTTCTTTGACGTTGATTGAGATATATTGAAACTATTATACTTTTTTGAAAAATATAAAACTAATACGGCAAATATTGCCTACCTAAATTAAAGTTGTCTTTGGAGATAACCATCATCCAACCATCATTACACACGTTTTTAACGCAACCATGCCAGCGGTTCATAAAGTTTTTGCGAGAGAGGTGAATCTTGCCATTCCAGGGATCGTTCAATAACACACTGCTTGCAGTGACTCCATAAACAATAGAATAGTGGGTATCGTTACTAGAAGTCTCGGTAAAGTGGACAATGACTGGTAGACCGAGCTTTAGGTAGTGGCTGATTTCGTGGATAGTAGAGTTATTATTAACATAACAATAAAAGCCATTCTTACGAGCACCGTCGATTAGCTTTCGATGGAAAGTGCCGTGTTCTGATGATGTTTTGAGAATATGTGCCAGGTCATCTTCAGATTTGAACAAACCAAAATAATCAAAAAGCATTTGGAGCGAGGTTGGCCCACAGGTATAGTCGGTATCTTGTTGAAAGAATGTAATTTGCAACTTCATTTGGGTATATTATAGCAGAAAAAACATTCGAATGAAATAAAATGAAAGTAGTAATTTTTCTATCTGTCTCTGCGAGGTAGTCCGAAGCAGTCCAGGTTTTAATAACTAAAGGTCTGGATCGCCACGGGAATACCCTCGCGAAGACGGGCAGAAAGAAAAAACCGCGTGAGCGGTTTTTTCTAATCAAGACTGGATTCCTGGTCAAGCCAGGAATGACAACCAGAAAATTAGATCACAATATTTAGAATCTTATTTTTGATATAAATAATCTTTTTGATTGGAGACACTAACCAACGTTTAACATTTTCAGCCTGTATTGCTTTTTCTTTGGCATCGGCTTCAGAAACATCAGCGGAGTTGAATTCAATAGTCTCGCGAACCTTACCATTCACCTGCACAGCAATCTTGGTCTTGTTGCTAATGATTTTCTTTGGATCCCAAGTTGGCCATTTCTCAAGATGAATCGTTTTCTTTTTCTTCAGAGTAGTCTGCCAGATTTCTTCAGTCAAATGCGGGGCAAATGGAGCTAGGACTTTGACTAGCATTTCCAGATGTTCAGCCAAAATCTTCTTGTCCAAAAGTTCATTAACCGCAATCATCATAGAAGACACAGCGGTGTTAAAGTTGAATTCAGCGATGTCTTCAGTCACCTTCTTTACAGTGCGATGAATGGTCATTTCCACTTCATCCATTTTCACTTCTTTTTTATTCTTAGTCACATTGTCTTGCAGTTTGGCAAAGCGTTCCAAGAAACGACGTGAGCCGATCAAGTTGTCAGTACTCCAAGCAGCCTCCATAGCAAATGGGCCCATGAACATTTCATAAACGCGTAAAGCGTCAGCACCAAAGTTGGCCACCACATCATCAGGGTTGACCACATTACCCCAACGCTTGCTCATCTTGCGATTGTCAGCGCCAAGAATCATACCTTGGTTGCGAAGTTGGGCAAAAGGTTCCTTGGTAGAAACCACGCCAATATCAAACAAGAATTTGTGCCAGAAACGAGCATAAATTAAGTGGCGAGTAGCGTGTTCGGTACCACCAACATACATGTCCACTCCCCCTTTCATCCAGAATTTTTCTTTCTTCGAATCAATCAAAGCTTTCTTGTTCTTTGGATCGATGTAGCGCAAATAGTACCAAGAAGAACCAGCCCACTGTGGCATGGTATTGGTTTCGCGTTTAGCTTTGCCCTTACAGACCGGACATTTGGTATTGACCCATTTATCAATCTTGGCCAATGGTGATTCACCGGTGCCAGACGGTTCGTAGGATTTTACTTTTGGCAATTTGAGTGGCAAATCTTTTTCTGGAACCGGTACCGGAATTGTTACTGGTTCAATCTCCCAAGCTACCAAACCATTCTTAATAATTTTATTCATGTAGTCGTCACCAAAAGTAGAATATGATTTCTCCAAATCAATAACTGAGGAATATTTCTTAATGTGAAGTTTAGATAGTGTATCCTTGTCCGCAAAAAGATCAGCAAATGTTTTGTAGATTTTAGCACCCTTAACCCGAACACATTTTTGTTCAATGGTTTTTCCTCCTTTCTCTTTTTTGTATTCGAAGTTCAAAATATCGCCAACCTTAACGTTGCCAAAATATCTATTTTGCTCCTCTGGATTCAACGCCCGTGTTTCTACTGTTTTTGTTCCGTTGTTTAGTGCAGTCCAGACATCCTTGTAATAAAAGTTCACGGTCAGCTTGGCCTCTTTGGTAAATTTAGCCTGAGCACAGTGTTCGCAGTGGACGAGTGGAATTGGTTCACCCCAATAGCGCTGACGAGAGAAGACCCAATCTTTCAGACGATAAGTAACTTTTCTTTTACCGCCAGCGAGTTTGGTAATCTCTTCCATAATCTCAGTATTCTTGCGACCATTGAATTTGTCAGAATTGACCATAACACCATCTTCACAATAAGCTTTTTCCGTACCATTGTTCAAACGATCAAGCCAAACATCCATTTCCGCATGGCACATAAAATCACAGGTCATATCTTTCATATCAGCCCAGAAATAATCAGCTTCGGCAGCCTCTTTTTCACTAACTGGAACTCTTTCTTCATTTTCCAAATCAAAAGATACCAAGTTGGTATAAGATACTCTATTTACATCTTTGTGAGCGGCAAAATATTCTGCGCGCACCTGTCCACCCAAAACTTTTCCATTGGTCAAATTCTTGTAGCCAGTCTCTTCCATGACTTCACGAGCCGCAGCTGCCAATAATTCACCACCATCAATACCACCCATCGGGAAAGAATGCCAACCAAACTTTTTATATTTGATATACAAAATCTTGCCATCTTTTGGATTGCGAACTACCACCTGAACATTTTGACGTTCAACTTTTTCTTTGCCAGCTACTGGCGGATTACGTTTATCGATTCTTTCTGGAATAATAACTTCTTTGAGAGGTAGATTGTATTTGACAGCAAAAGCATAATCGCGATCATCGTGGGCTGGCACGGCCATAACAGCTCCAGTACCATATCCAGCCAAGACGTAGTCAGCAGCAAAGACTGGCACAGTTTCGCCAGTGATTGGATGAATGACTTTCACACCTTTTAGCTCCACGCCAGACTTTTCTTTATTATCTGCCGTTCTTTCTAATTCAGTTTTGGCTTTGGTGGTTTTTAAATATTTCTCAATTTCTTTCCAGTTGGTGATTTGTGGTTTTAGAGCTTGTACCAATTTATTTTCTGGAGCCACGACGACATAAGTCACACCGTAAAGTGTGTCCGGACGAGTAGTAAAGACTTTGATCACTTCATTAGAATTTTGCACTTTGAAAGTTAATTCTGAACCTTCACTGCGACCAATCCAATTGCGCTGCAACTCTTTAATTGATTCTGGCCAATTCAAATCATCCAAATCGTAAAGCAAACGGTCAGCATATTTTGTAATTTCCAAAACCCATTGGCGCATTGGCTTGTGTTCAATCTCAGTACCACAACGTTCACATTTTGTTCCATCCAAATCTTCATTCGCCAAACCAGTTTTACATGATGGGCACCAGTTGATTGGTTCGAAAGATTCAAAAGCTAAACCTTTCTTAAACATCTGCAAGAAAATCCATTGAGTCCAACGATAGTATTCCGGATCAGTTGTATTTACAGTACGAGACCAATCATAATCCAGACCAATGATGGCGAGCTGATCTTTGAATTTTTTGACATTCTTTTTGACGGCAATTTCGGGATTGACTTTATTCTTGATAGCGTAGTTTTCAGCAGGCAAGCCGAAAGCGTCAAAGCCCATTGGATGAAGGACATTATGTCCAGTCATGCGCTTGAAACGAGAAAAAATGTCAGTCGCGATATAACCTTTTGGATGGCCGACATGGAGACCGTCGCCAGATGGATATGGGAACATGTCCAAGATGTAGCATTTCTTGGCAGTTGCGCCAGCCTTGCCGTCCTTGGTCTCATAGACCTTCTTTTTGTTCCAATAAGATTGCCATTTCTTATCAACTTTCTTGTGGTTGTATGTAAACATATGTGTATAATTATGAACTTTTTCGGGGTTTTGTAAAGATGGCGGGAAAATTGAAGAATGAGGACTCTTCAATTTTCCCGCCATTTGTCCACTTCCCCGTACTTGATTTTATTTGGAATTGTGTTATTGTATTGCACAGAACGTGCCGAACCTCGAGTGAGGTTCATTTTGAAATTTCGCCAACGAAACAAATCCAGAACAAGGAGAAAGACAGATGAAAAACCGTCAGAAACGCATCTCTCAGATTTTGTGGTGGTTCATGGGTCTCGCAGCAATTTTCTGTGTTATTCCCTCCACCGCCGATGATCGCCTTATGCAAGGTATCGGACACGACTCTGGAGATTATTCCAGTCAAGCTGAAATCAAGTATACTCAGAGGTCAGTGACCGACTGGGGAAAAATCGAAGACACCAACACTTTTCTTTACGGGGTTGATTTCAATCTCTTTGGCAAGAAAGGTGCTGAAGGTCTTCACCTTAGTCTCACCTATCGTGACGGTACAGGCCAGCGATCTGGAACAAGTGGTATGGAAAATCTTCCACACCAAGAACGACCAGAACCATATTTCGTCTATGACGAAAGAACAGCTGACACAGATCAACTCAAGGCTGAGCTTCGTGAAGTAATTTTTCTTTCAAACGAAGATAATCACGACGTCAGACTGGAATTGGGACTGGAATACGAAAGAAACTCTGGTTTATTCCGAGGCCGAGAAACAGAACGCTTCAATCATCTCCAAATCTATAGTAATAATAGGCGTGGAGATTATGGTTGGATCTTGGGGTGGACTACCACATCATTCAAGGTACCAGATTATCTGAACCTTCGATTGGAATTATCTAGTAATTCTAACCTTGAAAATGGCAACCGGGTGTCAGTCTTTATTAGACTTATGCATCAGGAAATCCTTGGGTCCGCCATGGACTGTGTACCTGGCTGTATGACTCCACAAAGTCTACACCCACATGACGGCAGTGGCACCAGTCTCGATGTTGGTTTCCGTCACTTAACCAAAATCTCCGAGGATCTTTATCTTCGTTGTGATGGTTTGATTGGTTGTGATGATGGAACGCACGGTTACGCACCGGCATCTTACTCACTCTGGTCCATTGGACCGGAATGGTATTCCAAAACTGGACATTCAGCCATTTCACTTCTGCTCAACGCTTTCAGTCCTATCCAGGATCGTGGCGACGGCCGAGGCGATGAAGCTGTCTGGTTCTCGTTGGGTTGGCGTTTCTGGTTCTGACCGAACCATAAAACTTGTAAGGACAAGAATACGGTCAAGGCCGGCAGAATGGACTCAATTCCACTCTCGCCGGCCTTTTTCAATTCCTATTTTTAAACCTAACCACCATATTACACCACACTTTTTCCCAAACCAAGGTTGGTCCTTGGTCTAGGCTTGTAAAATAAGGGTAGACCAAGGACCGACCTTGGTTTTTATAAATTGTTAATTAGAGGCCTTCGTTTTTGAGGTTTTCGACTAGCTTTTTGGCATCACGGGATAGGCGGTTTGGCATTTTAATACGGATTTCTATCAAAATATCACCTCGGCCACGGCCATGAGGCACGCCTTTGCCCTTTAAACGCAAGATTTCGCCGTTATTTACCCCTTCTGGGATCTTTACCGTCACTTGACCGTCCAAAGTTTCAATCGGCCTCTCAGAGCCAAGTAGGGCCTCGGTCAATTTGACCTCCAAAGCCATAGTCAAATCATTGCCCACTTTTTCAAAAATTGGGTGATCTTTGACATGAATACGAATATACAAATCCCCTGGCTGACCGCCAGCAATAGCCTCACCGGCTCCGGACATTCTCATAGATTCGCCTTCGTTGATACCGCCAGGAATTTTGACAGAATATTCCACCTCGCTTTTGGTAATACCGTCACCACGACAATTAGAGCATTTTTCTTTGGCTACCTTGCCCGCTCCATTACATTCCGGACACATCTTTTCAGTCTGAATAGTTCCAAAGATTGAACGCTTGGCTTCGCGGACAATACCGTGTCCATTACACGTAGAACAAGTGGTAGTAGCACTGCCAGCTTTGGCACCAGAACCCTGACAAACTTTACAAGTATTATTTTTGGTAAGTTTAATTTTCTTTTCAACTCCAAAGACAGCTTCGGAAAAAGTAATTTCCAAATCCACAGACACATCACGTCCACGTTTTACTCGTTCACGACGTCCACCTCCACCAAAGATGTCACCAAAAATATCTCCCATATCAAATTCGAATCCTTGACCATTGCGATTGAATTGAGAAAAGTCGAAACCTTCAAAGCCCTGGCCACCGAATGGATTGCCACCGCCACCCATATTGTCAGCGTTGCCAAAAGTATCATACTGCTGGCGTTTTTTAGAATCAGACAAAACCGCATAAGCTTCACTTATTTCTTTGAACTTTTTATCATCACCACCATTTTTGTCTGGGTGATGTTGATGGGCAAGTTTACGAAACGCTTTTTTAATATCGTCTTCGGAAGCGTTTTTGTCTAGGCCTAATATTTGATAATAGTCTTTTTTCATACGAGTTGGGACTTGGCCCCGCCGGTAGGCCGGCGGGGCTTATTCCCTATTTATTATTTCTTCTCCTCTTTAAATTCAGCATCTCTCACATTATCGCCACCATTACCTTCACCACCTTCTTTATTGTCAGTTGGATTTTGGTTTGGAGCTTGCTGTTGAGCTGCTTTGGCCATAGCTTCGCCAATCTTTTGCATAGATAGTGACAAGGCTTCAGTCGCGGTCTTTAAAGCTGTGAGGTCAGTTCCCTCTTTAGCTTTTTTAACATCAGCTACCTTGGCTTCAACTTCAGTTTTTACTTCAGCTGGAACTTTATCAGCATTATCGCGCAAAGCTTTCTCAGCGGTGTACATCATCTGCTCAGCAGTATTCTTGATGTCCACTTCTTCCTTTTTCTTAGCGTCATCAGCGGCATGAGCCTCAGCTTCGTGCTTCATCTTTTCGATATCATCCTTGGACAAACCAGAACTACCTTCAATGTGAATTGACTGTTCTTTACCAGTAGATTTGTCTTTGGCTTTAACATTCAAGATACCGTTTGAGTCCACATCAAAAGAGACTTCAATCTGTGGCACACCACGTGGAGCTGGAGCAATACCATCTAGGATAAAGCGACCGAGACTGCGGTTGTCATGAGCCATAGTTCTTTCACCTTGAACCACATGGATTTCTACTGAAGTCTGATTGTCAGCAGCAGTAGAGAAAGTCTGTGATTTAGAAGTTGGAATAGTGGTGTTCTTGTCGATGAGTTTTGTCGCGACATTACCCATAGTCTCAATACCGAGTGATAGTGGAATAACATCAAGCAACAATACATCGCGAACTTCACCAGCCAAAATACCACCTTGAATAGCGGCACCGAGAGCAACTACTTCATCAGGGTTCACACTCATGTTTGGCTCTTTGTTAAAAAATTCTTTAACAGCTTTCTGAATAGCCGGCATGCGAGTCTGACCACCAACCAAGATCACTTCGTTTAGTTGTTCTCTCTTGAATGGAGAAGCTTCCATCGCACGCTTGGTAATAGTCATAGCGCGGTCAATAAACTCTTGAGTCAATTCTTCCAACTTGGCACGAGTCAAAGTGAAGACAAAGTGCTTTGGACCATTGGCATCAGAGGTAATGAACGGAATATTTACTTCGGCCTGGACAGCAGTGGACAATTCGATCTTGGCTTTTTCTGCCGCTTCATCCAAACGCTGAAGAGCGAGAGGATCTTTGCGGACATCGATACCACTTTCTTTTTTGAATTCTTCGGCCAAGAAGTTTAGAACTTTCTGGTCAATATCTTTACCACCCAAGTGAGCATCGCCGTCTGTTGATTTTACTTCAACGACATCATCACCAACTTCCAAAATGGAAATATCAAATGTACCACCACCAAAGTCGAAGACAGCTATTTTTTCATCTTTCTTTTTGTTGAAACCATAAGCGAGAGCGGCGGCAGTTGGTTCGTTGATGATACGTTTTACATCAAGACCAGCAATCTTGCCGGCATCTTTAGTTGCCTGACGTTGTGAGTCATTGAAATAAGCCGGAACAGTAATAACTGCTTCAGTCACTTTTTCGCCCAAACGAGCTTCGGCATCAGCCTTGATTTTGGACAAGATCATCGCAGAGATTTCTTCTGGACGATAGCCTTTGTCCTGCATTTTTACTTCGACACCACCGTTTGAAGCTTTGTTGACTTCAAATGGCACGGTGACTTTATCTTTCTGAACTGGAGCCTCATCAAACTGGTGACCGATAAAGCGCTTGATACCAAAGATAGTGTTCTTTGGGTTGGTGACCGCCTGGCGACGAGCCAAGAGACCAACTAGTCTTTCACCGGTTTTGGAAGTAGCCACAATAGACGGAGTGGTGCGAGCACCTTCAGAGTTCTCCAAGATTTTTGATTCACCACCTTGCATCACCGCAACAGCGGAGTTGGTGGTACCTAGGTCAATACCAATAATTTTAGACATAATTTATATTTAGATTAATTAGATATTTTAATAAAAGTTAGCAACACAAAAAACCACGCGTCATTGCGAGCCTTGCGAAGCAATCCAGACCTTTAGTTACAAAATGTAATAAGACTGGACTGCTTCGTCGAAGACTTCTCGCAGTGACAATACGGGTTTGAAAATTACAATAGAGACGGAGCACGAGTAAGTTGCTCTGTCATAAATGAAAAATCTTTAAAAGGAGAAAGTTGACCTTCGCCACAGATAGCTTTTTTGACTTCAACGAGAACCTTGGCCACTGTACCAGCAATAGCTAAAACGGTTTCTTTGATATCACCAATCGGTCTAACGGAAATTAGTTTAGCAGTAAGCTCACCATTTTCCTCGCACACCAAAAACATGGCCCAAGCCTCAGTTCCGTTAGGCAAAATAACCTTCTTTGGCACTATTTGTTGGCGTTTTTGAATGGCTAACATAGTGGTATTATATCATAAAAAATCAACGATTCAAGAGCACTTTTTATTCCTTAAAATCGCCTACTTTTACCTTGGCTGGAGTAATCACAGTCCCCTTCAAAATATATCCTTTTTTGATAACAGAGACGACTTTGTGGTCGTCTTCTTTTTTATCAACGGCAATATGCTCCACAGCCTCATGCTGAGCAGGGTTGAATGTTTGACCAACTGGATTAATTTCCACCAGCCCATTGTCTTCCATGACGCGTTTGAGCTGATTGGCAATATACTCCACACCCATACGCCAATTAAAATCCACTTTCTCCCAAGCTTCTTTATTTCCAATCGCCATATCAAAACTCTCCAAGACGGGCATTAAATCTTGCAATAGGTTCTTGTTGGCAAAACCAATCAAGTTCGCACGATTTTCCTCGGTCTCTTTTTTGAAATTGGAATAGTCGGCCCGAGCTCTCTGCCAACCGGTTAAATATTCTTGCTTCTCCCCTTCTAATTTTTTGATTTTTTCGCGTAGTTTTTTAATAAGAACAGCTGGGTTACCATCCTCATCTTCCGGAACAAACTCCTCGGTAATTTCCTTGTTTTCCTGGGTATCTTCCACAGTAGTTTCTTCCTCGTTTTTTATGTCTTTATTATCATCTTTCATATCGTGTATTATAGCAGATTTGTATAAAATTCAAGTCATTTAAATAATAAAAAATGCGCGAGCGTCTGTTTGCAAATGCATTCAGATACTCGCGCCGAGATCAAATCTCTACGCCATCCAGGCGTTACTTGTTAATTTTTTTAATGACCTTGGCTGTCTGAAGGACAGCCGGTGTTTCGTCAGCTTTTTCAGCCTCCAGCAGTTTTTCAGCTGCAGCGGCCTTCTTGATTTCCGGATGAGGACCATCGGGGTGCTCCATCTGGGTCAAGTTGGCGTTCCGGATCAGGTCTCGAACTTGACTGGCGTCCGTATTGTACGGATAGAGAATGAAGCAGTTGTTGGGTCCCATAGCAGCTTCACCCATCACACGAATTTGATGCCACATCAGATATTCCGGCGATCCGGCTAGTTTATTCTTGATGATATCAATTGATTCGGCAACGGCTGAGGCTTTAGTGAGTTCCACCAACTTGCGAGCATTTTCAACTTTTAAGTCACCTTCCGCTTTAGCAAGGTCCGCCTTGACTTGCGCCAGAGCAGCAGCTTCTTTCAGCTGAATTTTGACCAGGTCTTCCTGGGCATTGGTGATAGCGTTCGGCCAATCGTAATTGGTCATGTCGAGATCTTCGACAAGTAACGGAGTGGCTTTGGCCATTTCCATCACTTGTTTGCGAGCCGCGGCAACCAACTCCGCACCACTGGCGACAGCGGCTTAAACATCAGTCTGAACTTCGTAGACCTGCTTCGGGATGGCCAACACCTTCTGTTGAAGGAAGGTCTTGTACATCATGTCAACTGTGATAACCTTGTCGGCACCACATTCGACATTTTCGAACGCTTTTCTAATCAGCTCTTGATTCTCGACATTGGCTCGGCACCGGACGGTCACGTTGACCGTCAGATTTACCTTGCCGCCGATGAGAATACAGAGCTTTTCATTGAACGCCTTGGTCGTGGTACCCAGAAGGTACATTATCGTCACGGCCCCAGCAGGGATGAGATCCGGGCTTGAGGATTTCGTTGGACCAACCTGCAGCCGTGCTGACACGGCCGAGGCACCCTTGGGGCACCCGTTCGTTGCAGCCGGTCATGAGGAAAGCAAACATTGCGATCACAAACACAGACAGAATCTTGATCATTTTCATCAGACATTCTCCTTGTGGGCTTTTGTTCTTTACCTTGACTCACACACCAACCACTACTTTGTGGCCGGTGTTTGCACATCCTCACCCGAGGTGTGCTTCTTGATCTTGGCCGCTTCTGCCGCCATTTTGGCATCGAAGTCATCGAGGGCTTTCTGATGCGGTTGCACCTGTGCCCGATTCTTCAGATCGGCCGCGGTCTTGTCCACTTGCTCAATACTGGGCGGGACAAACTCTGCAGCTTTCTGACGATATTCGATAGCCTCTTTTGTTTCGTAACCTGACGATGACGTTGTCACCCGCTGCATGGAGCTCCAGGCAACAGTGTATCCAATCATCGCTAGTGAGACGAGTAGAATCGTTTTCACGATTGGTATGACGGGACTGGGAAATTCGTTCCCGGCGTCGATTTGTGCCTGAGCGTTCTTCACGAACTTACTCCAGATAACAAACAGACTCCAAGCAATAAATACCAGCGCCACCAGGACCCCCGTTATAAATAACGGGCCAGAGATCAAATTAGTCTCGAACATGATGATTCCTTTCTTTGAGCGTTTGTTTAGCTTAACCATCAACTCGATGGTCATAGCCAGAAATCCTTGATTTTCAAGTACTTTTGGCTATGACCATCTATTTATTAACAAGTATTAGATTTTAAAGAACTTCAAAGAGTATACACCAAACAGACTACTTTGTCAAGTAGTAAAAAGCCGGCGATGTTTTCCCTTTCATCGCCGGTTAAGTTGGGCCAAGGTCATTAGGCTGGCCTTTTGAGTTTTTGGATTTCTCCAATCAGTTGATTCATCACTTCATCATTGTGTTTGAACATGTCATCGGTGACAAAGACTGATACTTCGCTACTCTCCAATAGCTGTCTTGGTAGAGTCCAGAATGACGAGGTGTATATCGCCTTCACTTTCTCTTCGGCGACATACTTGATGATGTACTCGTTAATTCTCAGATAGTTATCAGTTGTGACACCGAACATGGAGGCCGAGGACAAACAAATGTTTGGACGCATGGTGAGGTATGCGAGCCAGACCCAATGACAAACAACATCGTGAACAAGAACAAATTCATTCTCACCTAAGTCGGTAAAGCGAATGATCTTTTTCATCGGAGGACTCCTTTCTTTGCCCGATTTGGGCGAGTTTGTGATTCATATTAATTGTATTCCGGTTTCAATTTTGCTGTCAAATAGTTTTGAAAAATGAAAAGTGGATAAGTGAAAAAAGTCATTATTTAACAATACATTTATCCGTTTCGTATTCTTACTATTAGGAACTTTCGTACGCGACCGCGCATGAAAGTTCCCGAATATTTTCTACAGTTCAACTTTTATATATGACTATATAAGTCATTGAATTACTTTTTTGTGCCAAAATATTTCAGTAGTGTTTCCTCGTTTTCAATCCTATCTACAATCATGTACAAAACTTCCCTACCAATCGAGAAATCTGCTTTCAGTAATGTTATTAGATCCTCACAATCATAAGGAAATACCCAAACACTATTTTGCAATTTAACAAAACCAATAGAGATTAGTGTATTTCTAACTTTGTCTCTCAAACTCTTCTTCGATTCTTTAATATCAAAAATTAAAACTCTCCATTTTTTGTCCCACTTGTCTGGTATTGTGATTTGATAATTACTATTTTCTGCCTTTTGCAATGCTTTTCTGCCTAGAGTTGTGAGAGTTAGGTATCCATCCTTGGTATATTCTAATAATCCACCGTCCACCAGTCTCTTTCTAGACTTATTTAGTGTTCTTTTTGTATTTGTGGTTAGTTTTGAATCAACACCAAAAATCTTTAATGCCTGAAAAGCGTTAGGTGCCACCATAGCTACACCCAAAACTCCCGCTACGGCCACACACCCCAGTATGGCTTTCTGAATTTTCGTCATCCTTATACTCTTTTTATTTGCATCCTCCAAGGTTCCCATAATGTTATATATTATACATCATATTTTTATAATGGGAACTTTCACAAGCGACCGCTTCTGAATGTTCCCAATGAAATATACTTCTAACATCTCCACCGTTCGATTATCTTTACCGTTAGAATGATTATCATTCCCTTGTAATGCAAAACCACCTCTTTTGAGGTGGTTTTGTTTGTAGATTGTGTAATTGAAGATTAGCGCTTTGACCCTAAAACACCATTGCTGGTGTTCGGGCGACGTTAAACGAAGTTTAACGTTTAGACCATTGTGGGGCCTTGCGAGCTTTCTTCAAACCGAATTTACGACGTTCTTTAGCACGTGAGTCACGTTTCAAGAATCCAGCCTTCTTCAATTCCTTACGGAGATTGACGTCATCCTTGATGAGAGCGCGAGCAATAGCGTGACGGATAGCTTCAGCCTGTGAAGCAACACCACCACCATTGGTCTTGACGGTCACCTTGAACTTTCCAGCTTCTTTAGCCTCTGTGAGAGAAGCCATAGCAGTGTTCTGTAAATCCAAAACTTTGAAGTATTCATTCAAAGGCTTGTCGTTTACGATGATTGAGTTACTGGAAGCTGGGGTCAAACGAGCGCGGGCGACCGCGGTCTTTCGACGACCAACACCTTCTGTATATTTTTCAGTAGCCATATTAGTCTTTGATAGTTAAATTCTTCATAATCTTGGTGCGCAAACGGTTGATAGGTACCATACCGTTTACAGCACGCCAGAGAACTTCAGAGTAACCAAGGCGTTTAGCCAAAGCACCCTGCTTTTCTTTACGAAGACCAGATGGATAACCAGAGAAAGTCTTGTATTCTTTAGCAACTGAAGCTTTAGCAGCAACAGTAATCTTGGCAGCATTAATCACATTTACCTTTACATCTGGGAAGATGTTACGAGCATAAGTGGTAGTATTTTTACCGGTCAAGATGGAAGCAATCTGAGACGCCAAGCGACCCAAACTCTTACCAGCTGCATCAATTGTAATGTTTTTATCAGTAGTCATATATTTATACAAATTCAATTAACGCCATTTTAGCAGCATCGATCTTTCTTACCGGCAACTTTGTGATGCGGGTATAGCCACCTGTGCGGTCCTTGTAATTAACAGCAATTTCTTCAACCAATTTTTTGGTAGCCTTGGCACCAATCTTGGTGATAAGCAAACGACGCACAGCCAAATCAGCCACGCGAGCTTTGGTTATCATTTTTTCCATCAATGGACGGATTTCCTTGGCCTTGGCCTCGGTAGTTTTGATCTTGCCTTTTTCAATGAAAGAAGAAAGCAAAGACTTCAAAAGCGCCCGGCGCTGGTCGGTCTCTCGTCCAAATTTTCTAATCGATGAGTGATGATTCATAATACTTTTTAAATTTAACGGATTTATTTTAAGCTAATTCCGTACTTTACCAATAAATCCTTAATTTCTTGGATTCCTTTTGCACCCAAACCGTCTAGTTCGCCCAAATCCTTTTCCTTCTTGCGAGCCAAACCTCCGACAGTTCTGATATTAGCGCCTGACAAGGCATTAATAGTGCGGGATGATAAGTCAAGTGTCTCAATTCTGGTCTTTAGGAACTCATTGTCTATTTCGGCTTTGTTATCATCAGCGACAGCATCTTCGGTAGAAGCGACTGGAGCCTCGATAACTTCTTCTTCAGCGAAACCAACAATGGCCTTTAACTGCTTGATCATAATTGCGATAGAATTTTCAACCGCCTCACGGGGTGTTAGAGTACCATCGGTCTCTACGAAAATTCGCAATTTGTTAAAGTCAGTTCGATCACCAACGCGCATGTTTTCTACTTCGTAGTTCACACGGCGGATTGGAGTAAAGATGGCGTCCAAAGCAATGGTACCAATGTCTACTCTCTCCTTCTGGATTTGTTCTTTTGGAATATAACCCAAGCCAGATTCGATAAACATTTCAATGACCAATTCGGTATTCTTATCAGTAACAGTAGCGATTACTTGTTCTGGGTTTAGAACTTCTAGTTGTCCCGGAACAGTAACATCGGCAGCAGTCACATCTTTGATACCCTTGATTTTGAGCTCAGCTTTCTGTGGCTCTCCTGTCAACATCTTGAAGCGAACCTTTTTCAAGTTCAAGATAATATTGATGACATCTTCTTTGACTCCTTCTAGAGTACTAAATTCGTGGTCAACGCCATTAATTTTTACAGCAGTGATAGCTGCACCTGGCAATGATGACAAGATAATGCGTCGTAGTGAGTTACCGAGAGTGTGTCCATAACCTGGATACAATCCATCGATTTCATAGACTCCAGCAAAACCTTCTTCGCTAACGATTTTTGGTTTTGATGGGAGCAAAACAGTGTTGTGATCAGACATAATTTATTTTTGTTTTATTAAACGAATAAAAAAATATTACTAATTTTAATATATCAGTCTGATTATCTGTTGTAGAATTCGAATACAGCAGCTGCACGGAAAGGAAGTTCAGTTGGAACAATCTTTGGCATACCTTGGATATTAAATTCTTTCTTCTCAGGGTTGTAATTCAACCATGATGGGAAGTTAACGGTTTTCAATTTCTCTTCCAAAGTAGCAAAAATAGGGCGCTTTAATGAACCCTCTTTAATGGTGATCTTGTCACCTACTTTAACTTTGTAAGATGGAATGTTTACACGAGAACCATTCACACGAATGTGTCCATGAGAAACAACCTGACGAGCGAACTGGCGTGAGTTCACCAAACCCAAACGGTAGACAACGTTGTCTAGGCGGGTTTCTAGTGATTCAACCAATTTTTCGTTATTGTTTACGCCTTTCTGAGCCAAAATAGCTGAGACGTAATTGGAAAATTGCTTTTCGGTAATACCGTAAAAAGCTTTAGCACGCTGTTTCTCCAAAAGCTGTAGACCGTAGTCTGTCTTTGGGCGGCTATTTTTCTTGGCAACTGGGTTGCGACGAGCGGCACGAACGGCATATTTTTGAGTTGAAGTCTTGTCAAAAATAGCAGGACCAAGCTTACGAGCAACTTTATATTTTGATTTTCTGATCATAATGTATAAATAATAAAATAAAATTAAACTCGACGTGGCTTAGGCGGCTTTGGACCGTTGTGAGGCACTGGAGTAACGTCCTTGATGGAAGTCAAGTTGATTCCTTTACCAACAAAGCTACGAACAGCAGCTTCACGGCCAGATCCACAACCATTAATAACAGCAGCAAATTCTTTCATTCCCATTTCCAAAGCTTTGACAGCCAAGATTTCTCCGGCTTTCGCAGCTGCAAATGGAGTACCTTTCTTGGCACCCTTAAAACCCTGAGCACCTGCAGATGAGGCACAGAGAGTATTTCCTTTGTTGTCAGTTAGAGTGACAACGGTGTTGTTGTAAGTAGATTGGACGAACAATATACCAGATTCATATCTTTTCTTTGAGTTCTTCTTCGTCGCGGTAGCAGTTTCAGCCCCTTCCGGCTTTTTTACTTCTGCCTCACCGTCTTTTTTAGCAATTTTAACTTTTCCCATTGTATGATTTTAATAATTATTACTTCTTATCGTCAGCCTTACGACCGGTACCCATTGTCTTACGAGTGTTACCACGCAAGGTTCGACAGTTGGTCTTGGTACGTTGACCGCGGCAAGGAAGTTTCTTCATGTGGCGAGTTCCACGGAATGATTTGATATCCTTGAGTCTTTTAATATTAGCGCCAATCTCTCTCTTTAGATCACCTTCGATTTTTGTGGCTTCCACAATCTTACGAATCTGATTTTCTTCATCTGGAGTGATTTCGGTAGCCTTTTTGTTCTCATCTACACCAGCTTCAGCCAAAATGCTAGAAGCGAGCGGACGGCCGATGCCGTAAAGGACAGTTAAAGCGATTTTTAATCTCTTATTGTCCGGAATTGTAATACCTGATATACGCATATTTTTACTTAGTTTATAGAAACGGATTATAACACAAATAGTTTAAAAAGCAAGAATAACTTGACTTTTATCCTTGACGTTGTTTGTGTCTTAAGTTGGCAGTACAGATGACGTTGACGCGACCTTTTCGTCTAACGGTTTTGCACTTGTCGCAAAGTTTTTTTACTGAAGCTCTAACCTTCATAATAAT
>JBAWVR010000008.1:0-23929 GCA_037147155.1 bacterium
ATATAAACAACAGGCCAGTTTTGCGGAGCAAAACTGGCCTGTTGTTTATAAATCTAGATAAATTATCTTTTCTCGATACTCAAACTCTTCTTCTGGCACAATGAGTTCTGGATCAATATCTTCAAGAAATCTCGACGGATTATTGTAGAGGGTGGAACCAAAGATGGTGCGACTCTTGGCGTGAGTGAGATAGAGTTTCTTGCGAGCCCTAGTGAGCGCGACGTAAAACAATCTTCTCTCCTCTTCCTCCTCGTCACCCGTTTTTCTCTGAGCACCCATCTTTTGATGTGGAAACAAATCTTCTTCCAGTCCGGTAATAAATACGTAATCAAATTCCAAACCTTTGGCAGAGTGCACGGTCATAAGACGTGCTGCATTTTCTTTTTTTTCCATCTCGTCTTGATCACTGGCGAGAGCTGCCTCTTCGAGCATCTTCTCAATTCCCTCACCCTTTGGCCAGTGGTTGTACCGCACGGCGAGTGTAACCAATTCTTTCATGTTCTCCAATCTTTCTTTATCGTCTTCTGTTCCATCACGCAAGTCTTTATCTAATCCAGTTTCGGTAATTACAAATCTCACAACTTCTTCCGGTTTGTCAGTAAAGATTTTTTCTTTAATTTTTTCTAATAAGTTATAAAATTCAATAACTTTTTCTTTGGCGGCTTTTGGTAAAGTATCTTTCTGTCCGGAAAAGATTTTCAGTATGGCGACTTTGCCCAAACCGCGAGCTGGAATATTTATAATTCTTTTGACATCACCCAAACTGTCAGGATTAAGAGCAGCTTTGAGATAAGATAAAATATTTTTTACTTCGGCACGCTCAAAGAATTTTGTGCCGAGTAATTGGTAGGCTACTCCTTCCGAGATCAAAGCTTCTTCCAGGACACGAGATTGAAAATTAGCCCGATATAATACCGCTATTTCTTGCGGTTGAACAGCTTTCTCTTCAACCAGTTTCTTAATCTCACAAGCAATAAATCTGGCTTCCTCTGCCTCTCCAAAAGCTTCAAATACTGTTATCTTCTCGCCATCTTCTTTGTTAGTAAATAATGTTTTAGGAAAACGAGTTTTATTTTTTTCAATCACAGTATTGGCGACGGAAATAATAGTTTTAGTTGAGCGGTAGTTTTCTTCCAGTTTAATTATTTTGGCTTTAGCATAATCTTTTTCGAAACGTAGAATATTTTGAATATCTGCTCCACGCCAACTGTAAATGTTTTGATCAACATCACCAACGACACAAATATTCATTCTCTCCCCGGTCAAAAGCTTGGCTAGCTTGTATTGAATCTTGTTGGTGTCTTGATACTCATCTATATGTATGTAGTGCCAAGTATTTTGGTAGTGTTTCAAAATATCTGGATGATTTTCCAACATAACCACAGTCTGTAAAAGCAAATCATCGAAGTCTAAAGCTTTTTCTTGACCGAGGATTTCTTCATATTGTCTCCAGACCAACCCTGCTACCTCAGGCAAACTATATCCTCCCTTGCCGGCCAAGTTGGCATAATATTTTTCGGCTGTCACACCATTGCCCTTTTCGCGGGAGATGATGTTTAGAATTTTTCCAGGTTCAAAGAGTTTGGGATCGAGATCCAAATTACGCAAACCCTCTTTAATCGCTCGCAGCGAGTCGCTACGGTCAAAAATGCCAAAATGTTTAGTAAGACCAAGCACATGCGCATTGTCTTTGATGATTTTAACTCCCAACGAATGAAAGGTGCTCACAAATGGCACATTACCCCACGGGCTTTCATGGTTTGAGATAATCTTGGCCTCCGCGAGAAGCTTCATAACTCGCTCTCGCATCTCCTTGGCGGCTTTGTTGGTAAAGGTGATAGCTAGCACTTTGGACGGCTCAGT
Source organism: bacterium (assembly GCA_037147155.1). Taxonomy (GTDB): domain Bacteria; phylum Patescibacteriota; class Minisyncoccia; order Phycocordibacterales; family GWA1-40-21; genus JBAWVR01. The sequence goes on from JBAWVR010000008.1 coordinate 1,864, forward strand.
ACCTTGTTTAATAATATGTAGGATACGATGGGTCAGGGTCTTGGTTTTACCGGCTCCAGCTCCAGCAATTATAAGGAGTGGGCCTTCGGTGGTGAGGACAGCTTCGGCTTGGGCAGGATTAAGACCATGGATGTGACTTTGGTCGGTGTTTTTTTCTTCCATAGGCATCATAATAGCATAAAAAGCCCTCAAAAAACTTATCCACAGGCTATCCCCTAGACCATTGACTTTGGGCTTTCTCGGGGGTATATTGGCTATACAGGTAATGAATCATTACTGACCGAAGTGGCTCAACAGAGCCACAAAACTGTTGTATTTCCGGACGAACCATAACCAAAAAACTTATTTATAAGAAATCACAAGACTCCCAGCTGTCTAATAAAAAAAGCGTGACAACGGCTCGGACGACAAATAAAAAAGAGTGGAGCGATGATATTCGCTTATCTTTGGTAGTTGTGTCTGTTTTGATGATGTTTATGGTAGTTCCTCAGACTACCCACGCCGGAATTGTCTCCTTTTTTCAAAATCTATTTACCAATGAAGCCGAAGCGAATACCGCTCCGGCTTCAACTGTTAGTATGACGACTCTCGAGGCAGCTAATAATCTCGATCCAGTCCCTAATAAGACCGAAAGTGAAACTGTCGTGGCTTCCGAAACAGCCGTAATGTCAGAAAGTGGCCCGGTTTTGTCTAATGCTGAAGTGGATAATGCTACCGACACCGGTCAGATTAGTTTGTATACTGTGCGCAAAGGCGATACCTTGTCAGCCATTGCTAAGATGTTCGGAGTTACTACTAACACGATTCTCTGGGCGAATGATATTTCAGCTAATAGTTTAAAGGAAGGAATGAATTTGGTTATTTTACCAATCTCTGGTTTGAAGTACACCGTGAAGAAGGGTGACACAATCAAGAGTATCGCTGCCAAGTACAAAGCAGATTTTGGTGAAGTCATCTCATACAACGGACTTAAGGCTGATGAAAAATTGGTTGTGGGTGATGAATTGATAATTCCAAATGCCGAATTTGCTATCATTCCTTACACTGCAAAACCTACGATACCTGGTGCTTCCAAAAATCCAACATGGCCACTCAAGGGATACAATGTTCCTGCTTTCCCGGGCTATTATATTAAACCAGTTATTTGTCCAAAGAGTCAGGGACTTCATGGTTGGAACGCTGTCGACCTCGCATGTAATGTTGGTACACCTATCAAAGCTCCAGCCACTGGTGTAGTCATCGTCGCCAAGTCTACTGGATGGAATGGAGGTTATGGAAAATATATTGTAGTCTCTCATGCTAATGGAACACAAACTTTGTTCGGACACCTTTCCAATGTTTCCGTAGTGCCAGGTCAATCAGTTGCTCAAGGAGAAATAATTGGTAATACTGGTAACACTGGTAACTCAACTGGCCCACACTTACACTTTGAAATTCGTGGAGGAAAACAAATCTACTAAAAACAAAAACCACTCGCGAGTGGTTTTTGTTTTGCAATTACTTTTGTTTGGGTCGATATTGAAGTGCTTCCAAAATATGATTCTCAGAAATATTTTCTTGATCATCCAGGTCAGCAATTGTCCGAGCGAGTTTAATCAGTCGATGATAAGCACGGGGTGAGAGACCAAGTTTGTCGGCCGACTGATTCAAAATCTTTTTCACACTGTCACTGAGTGAGGCAAATTTTGAAATATCCCGACTGTTCATTTCGGCGTTGGTATGAATTTTTAATCCGGCATCTGAAAATCTTTTGGCTTGTTTTTCTCTAGCAATCTTTACCCTGTCTCGAATAGTTTCAGATTTTTCTCCACTAGCACCGTTTGATAATTTTTCGTGATTTATTTCTGCGACTTCTGTCCAGAGATCAATGCGATCAATAATCGGTCCAGAGATTTTTCTGTCATATCGCAGTAAGTCTGTTGGTCGGCAAATGCATCTTTTGGTCTTGGAATTTCGATTACCACATGGACACGGATTGAAGGCAGCAACCAAAATAAATCTGGCAGGAAAAGTTGCAGAGCCTTTAGCACGACTAATACTAATTTCTCCATCTTCGAGTGGCTGTCGCAAAGTCTCAATTACTTTACGGTCAAACTCCGCGAACTCATCTAGAAACAAAACACCACGATGAGCGAGTGTCACTTCACCCGGTTTCAAATTGGCCCCACCACCCACAAGTGAGACATACGATGCTGTGTGGTGAGGTGCACGAATCGGCGGAGTAGTAATTATATTTCCTTTCAAACTTCCGGCGATGGAATGAATAGATGTAATTTCCAAAATTTCTGGAAAAGTAAGTGGTGGCAGAATCTGACTCATGGCTCGAGCGAGCATAGTTTTGCCCGTACCCGGTGGTCCAAACATTGCGATGTTGTGTCCACCAGCGGCGGCAATCTCCATCGCCCTCTTGGCATTTTCTTGTCCTTTAATGTCTGAAAAATCTGTCCGAAAAATTTCTATCTCATAATTTATTTTTGTCTTAGGTTGAGGTTTAATTTTTTCTTGTCCGAGTAAATGTTTTAAAACTTGCTCCAAACTTTTGACTGGAAAGATTTTTATATCATCAACCAGTCCGGCCTCCTCAGCGTTCATTTCTGGTAGATAGACTTCGGTGAAACCTTTCTCTCGTGCCTGAAGCACAATCGAAAGTGTGCCATTGACCGGACGAAGCTCACCGTTTAAAGATAGTTCACCGAGAAAAATTTTCTTAGCAGGTTCGAACTCAACTTCATCAGTGGCCAAGAGGTAGCCCAGGGCCATACCGAGATCAAAGTAAGGCCCCTCCTTTTTTAAATCTGCTGGAGCGAGAGAGACAGTGGTCTTCTGATTGGTTTGTTTTGGTGATGTGAAACCACTATTTTTAATCGCTGCCGACACTCGGTCGCGAGACTCTTCGACAGCCTTGTCTGGCAGGCCGACGACTGTGAAACTATTTAAACCCTTCGAGATATCAGTTTCGATATCGATTATTTGAGCTTTGAGCAAGCTGGTCTGGGCACTATGAACTTTTGAAAAGGACATTGTCTTATTAAAATTTTTATAAAGACAAAACCCGCGAGTGCGGGTTTGTCGGGAGTAAAATTACTTAGCGTGTTCGATACAGGTGTCAGCAGCAGGTTCGACTTCTAGACGAGCAACCGGAATGTCTTCTCCTCCGACAGAACATTTTCCGTAAGTGCCATCTTTAATTTTGTTAAGTGAAACCAAAACCTTGTCATACTCAGCTTCCAAGTTTTCTAAAACAGAAGCGTTGTTTTCGAATGACTCAATTTCATCAGCCACTTCATCTTCGTTCACGGCACGATTGTTATCTCCATCCAATTCGATTGGTTCCCAATCATTTGGGTTGGCTGGATTACGGCGAGCAATTAAACTCATCTCGGCTTCCAACTGATTCTTCTTTGCTTCGAGCAATTCAGCAAAATGTTTTGTATCTATTGTCATGGATTAATTTTACCCCAATTACAAGAAAAGTAAAACCACTCGTCTTGGGAGGACTACCCGGTTGTGAGATTCGGCGTCGTTTTTTGAAATTGAGTTCAATTTTTGCTTTGACAATCTAGTTAGCAAAACAGACTTTAGTGTAAAACTAAGGTCTGTTTTGACAAAAACAATTTTAACGCCGAATTCTACAACGGGGTTCTATTGTCTGTAGCTTTTTGTGATATCGTATTGCTCGAGTAGGGCTTTCAGGGCATCTTCGTTTGAAGTGAAGATAATAGTGTTCTCATCCGGCTGACAGTAAATTAAAATAGTTTTTCCCGATCTATCAGAAACATATCTAGTTGCCAGATTCTTAATCAACTTATCCTTGAAACCAGATTTAGAAAAATAATCAGAAACTTTATTGACCGTACTAGAAGACGAAGAATTATTTGATCCATAATCAACGATGGTAATAGGAAAAATTTGGCGTAGGTTATCTAACATCAATCCCTCCCAATCGATGAGAGTAGCCCAAGTAATATTTTGTTTAGCTACAGAGAGGATTAGGTACGGTTCATTTTTAGTTAAGCGTAATGATCCGTAAGCAAAATTTTTATTTAGTGCACTGTAGATTGATTCTGGAAGTTTAATTTCATTTAGATACAGAAAGTTGCTAGAGTCGATTTGTTTTTTTATTCCAACTTTTGTTTGAGTTAAAATTATTTCTTGAAATTTGTCTTTAGCTACTGCTGACGAATCGATAGTGGTTCTCAAGAGTAACGCAATTCTTTTTGGGTCATAGTCAGTGGTTTCTATTTCTTGTTGAGAGTCCGTTTTTAAAAGTGTGTGAAAGTTTGATATTACTACAGGCGTGGTGCTGGCAGTACTGCTTGAAGACGGACTGGAAAATCTGGAATAAAAAACATAACCAATAGCTACAATACCAGCCAATAAAAGTACGATAGAAATGATTGCTAAAATATTTACATTTTCTGTTTTATTTTCAAAGACAGGTATTGGAGCCGGGGTGGATTTTGGAGTAGTCTCTTTTTTCTTTTGTTCGGCCAAAGCGATGTCGATAGAAGAGATGTGATTATATTTCACAGCTTCAGCTACGTCGTTTTTGTATGTGCGAATTATTGATTTGACTGGTAACGAATTTTGACCAGCCGCATATCCAGAAGTTGGATTCAAATAGGTGTAACCTTTATTTTGCAATTTATCAATTATTCCAGTTTTGTTAAGTTCTGGAATCGGCTGGTCAGGCTGACCAAGTTTGCTCCAGCTTTCAGCTAGACCTCCAGCAATATGTTTGGTTGTTGTTTCTTTATTTGAGTTGATTAAACTTTGAGTGGTGTTAACCTGGTTCTGAACATTGGCTGGATTATTAGGTACAACAAAAGTGGTTGTGGTTGGTTCGACGGGAAATGATTTTGTTGTTGATGCTGGAGGAGTGGATGGGGTCACAGGTGCAGGTGAACCAACAGTAACATTTGGAACAACCACAGTGGTCGGATTGACTACTGGTGTAATGTCGGTGTTATTAGTTGGCGGAACTAAATTGTTGTTTTGTGTTGGTTCCATAGCGAGAAAAAACGAGAGCACCGTCTGCCCTATTCCCTTTTATTATATCTTATAAACATAAAAAATAAAATGATTATGGCTTACTAATATACAAATGATACGAATACAACAAATCGACCACGAATAAGAAAGACGGGTTACGCGAAGCGTAACCCGTCTTTCTATTCTTCTTCCTAATACTAATACTTTATACTTCTTCCTACCCGGTTGTGAGATTTGGCGTCGTTTTTGAAATTGCGTTTAATTATTGTCTTGGGCACTAATTAGCAAAACAGACTTTAGTTTTAAACTAAAGTCTGTTTTGGCAAAAACAATTTTAACGCCAAATTCTACAACGGGGCTACAAGATTTCATCAATCTTATCGATTGATCTCTTCTCAGGCTGAGCTGGGCCAGCGGTACTAGCACCTGGACGCTTGATGAAGTTGGCATCAGCGAGCTTGATAGACAAATTAATTCTATCCTTCTCGTCAATTTCCTTCACGACGACCGGCACCATGTCGCCAATCTTGAGCACATCACTCACTTTGTCCACGCGGAATGGAGCGATTTCAGAAACATGTACTAGCCCATCAGTATCTGGTCCAATCTTAACGAAAGCACCAAATTCCATCAGGCGGACAACTTCTCCAACAAATCTTTCCCCTTTCTTATATTCATGAGTCATAGCTTCCACGATTTCCTTGGCCTTTTGAGCGGAACCATCTTTACCAGTGATGAAGACTGAGCCGTCATCGTCGATATCGATAGCATCAACACCAGTCTTCTCGCGGATTTCCTTGATAGTCTTACCACCGGAGCCAATTACGAGACCAATCATATCTGGATTAATTTTTACCAACAAGATTTCTGGAGCATTTGGAGAAATATGATCACGTGGGCCAGGTAGTGCTGCAGTAATCACATCCAAAATCTTCAAACGAGCCATTTTAGCTTTTTCAAAAGCAACAGCGAGGACGGGAATCGGAATACCAGCCACCTTCACATCCATTTGAATAGCTGTCACACCGTCACGAGTACCAGCGACTTTAAAGTCCATATCACCGTGGTGATCTTCTGGTCCTTGAATATCGGTTAGCACTTTGTAAACGCTGAGATTTTTCTCATCCATCATAAGACCGGAAGCAATACCAGCAACAGGCTTCTTTAGAGGTACGCCACCATCCATAAGAGCGAGAGTGGAAGCACAAACAGAACCCATTGAAGTAGAACCGTTTGAAGACATCGCTTCAGACACGAGACGGATAGTATAAGGGAAGTCAGCTTTGTTTGGGATCATTGGTTCCAAAGCTTTTTCAGCCAAGGCACCGTGACCAATCATACGACGATTTGTTCCACCCATACGACCGGTTTCGCCAGTTGAATATGGTGGAAAGTTGTAATGATGCATGAAGCGCTTGGTCTCACCTTCTGACGCACCATCAATGATCTGAGCATCGCCCGGACCACCGAGAGTCAAGACTGACAATACGTGTGTACCTCCGCGGTAAAAGATTCCTGTGCCGTGTAACACTGGAGAAATACCACCAGCTGTCGCGAAGAGAGGACGAACATCATCCATACCACGACCATCAGGACGCTTGTCGTTCTCAATCGCCTCTTTGTGAATCAAAGCATTTACTTTGTCTTCAAAAATGTCTTCGATAAATTTCTTTTCATCATCAGTGGTCAATTTTTCTTTGGCTAGAGTTTCCCATTCAGTCTGAATCTCGTTGATTTTGTCATGACCTGGCTGACCGCTCATAATATATGAACCAAGCTTTGGCTCAATTGCCTCAGCAAACAAAGCATCAACGGTCGCTGGGCGAACTGGAATAGCAATAACTCTTTTAGCTTTACCTATTTCAGCAATAATTTTAGCCTGCCAAGCGTTGATCTTTTCAATTTCGGCAGAAGCTTGTTTCAAAGCCTCAACCACAACATTTTCTTGAGCTTCTTCTCCCCCGAGCTCAATCATGTTGATGTTGCCATCCTTACCACAAGCGACGAGATCTATTTCATAAGTCTCATTTTCACGTTCGGTATTGGTTGGATATAGTTCAAAACCATCAACTTTGTGCTTACCTAGACGGACGGCACTAGTTGGTCCATTGAATGGAATACTGGATACTCCGAGAGCCAGTGAGGCAGCGATCACACCCAAAACATCAGGATCCTCTTCACCGATAGCCAAAGCGGTCAAAACCACTTGGATATCATGACGAATCTTTTGATTGAATAATGGGCGGATAGTACGGTCAGTAATACGGCCAGAGAGGATGGAATTGTCGGTCGGTCGGCCTTCACGGCGGACATAGCGACTACCCAAGATTCTGCCTGTAGCGTAGAACTTTGATTCAAAGTCTACAGTGAGGGGTAGATAATCACCTCCCTCTTTTGGTTTCTCTGACATGACGGCAGTTGCCATAATGACAGTGTCGCCGAGCTTGAGCATGACGGATCCGTCAGCGTTCTCAGCAAGATCGTTGAACTCAGCGGTCATTGTACGACCACCCAAGTCCAAAGAAAATTCTTTCTTTAACATATTTTTAAGGTTTGATCTTCAGATTTCAGACTCAAAAGGAGTAACCTCCTTCCTATCTGCTTATCCGAAGACCAAATTAATTAGTAAAAGGTCAGACCTTTGCCAAAACAAAAGTAAAACCAGCGATGGTGTCGCTGGTTTTACTTTAACATTATTTGCGAGAATACGGAAGGGTTACCCTATTTTTCTTTTGGCAGGCTCAATTTCCACATTTTAAAGCCAGCATTGAGCAGTTCCACAGCATCTTCTCGAACATCTTCCGGATAAGTGTCTATACTTAGTTCAGCTTTCTCTTCTACTCGTTCGACAGAGAAACCCTGCTCCTCATAAAACTTTGTGATATCTTCTTGACTGAATGATTCATCCAAGGCACCTGCCCCACTTACCTTTTTGAGTTGAGAAGTGATTCTATTAAAACGAGGATTTTCTTTTAATTCTGGGTGATACTTTAATATATCTTCATGCATGAAGTATCCGCCATATTTTGTCAAAAGTTCTTTTACGTTCTTAAGAAGTTTTACTTGGGCGTCTCTTGATAAATACATCATTAGACCTTCACAAAAGATTCCAACAGGTTTGTCTTCTAACTGACCCTCAAACTTTGACCAAGTTGTCGAGTCCACGACATTTCCTGGTATAAATACGACGGGAATGCCAGATATAAAGTCATTAACGGCTAATTGCTTCATCTTTAGGTTCACGGCAAAGTCGTTTTCGATATATGTTTCTATTTCTTGTTCAGTAGAGAGCATGTTTATAGAGTGCGGAGTAAAGCCAGAAGCCAACTCAATAACTTGTGAAATCTCGCCATTTTCTAGTGAAGACCTTAATATCTTTTCAGTCATTAAGTATCTTAACTCCATAAAATGTGGGGTTCTAATATCCCCAAGTGCATTTATTTCTTTTTCTAAACCAGACTTCTCTAAAAAGATTTTGTATAACTCTTTTGCGTTAGGTATTTGTGTTTGCTCAGCAAAACATCGTGCTGTCATAAAGGCGGTTGGAAAAACGCTGTCCTTTTCTTTTGTTCCGTCCCCCTCCGATGTTTCTCCAAAATCAGCGTTAGCTCTCTCCGAATTTTTTCTTATTTCTTCCGGTGTGCGTGATTTTTTTTGCATTGATTCGGGATTAAACATCTATTTATTTTTATTCAGCCATCTTATAAAATGCTCTGGAGCGTAACCTATAACGTAATCAACATTACATCTTGCAAATCCTGCGTGTATCTCGTCAAAAGTTTCATTCTCGTCTAGCATGCCTGTTTTACAAGCTTCTTTTATCATTGAGTACTCACCACTAACATGATAAACAGATAATGGTAGTTTGGTTAATTGGCGAGCGCGATACACTATATCAAGGTAAATCATGGCTGGTTTTACCATAACAATCGTTGCACCTTGTTCTTCGTCGGCTGTAATTTGCCCGAGAGCTTCTGTTGGGTTTGAATAGTCAGTTTGATATTTTTTCTTGTCTTGGGCTTTTAAGGGAGATTGTATGGTCTTTCTGTATGGTCCGTAAAGAGCGGAAGAAAACTTTGAGCTATACGCATGAATTTTTGTATTCGTAAAACCAGCTTGGTCTAATGCAGATCTTAGTACTTTTACTTGTTCATGTAGTGATAGACATGGAGCAACATAGTCTGCACCGGCTTCAGCAAATGCCAATGCTAATTTTGAAGCCAATGCATAGCTTTTCTCGTAGTTAATCACACCGTCTTCCATGACGGTACTATGACCGTCAGTTGAATATGGAGAGAGCCCGACATCCGCATGTAGTGTAATAGAATTCTGGAACTTATCCTTGGCAGCCTTAATAAAGTTTTTAATCAAACCGTTCTTACAGGCAAAATCGATAGATTTATTATCAGTTGAACCAAAGATTAGATAATCTGTTATACCCTGAGATAAAAAGTTCGAAATATACTCTAATCCTGACGACAGAGTGTGGTAATCAACGCCGTCCATTGGAGACTTTTCCTTTTCAGTGATTCCTTCTTTGAGGAAGATGCAAGCAATATATTTCATATTTTTATTATTAAGTTGAATATTATAACGATTTAAATTTTACTCTCATAAACAAACAAAAACAAGCTCACGATGAGTAAGCTTGTTTTATATAAAAATGTTTAAGCCTGTGGCTTTTCTTGGTATCCCTTCCCTTTTCTTTGGTTACCCTGTGGGCGTTTTGGTAAAATCAAATATCTTTCTGGGAGCAAGTCGAGGTCGAGGAAGTCATCAACGACTTCTTTGAGTTTTTGCGAAGCACTGCGACCAAAAGTGACAGCTTCTACCTGACAACCTTGATTGATCTTTAGATATTCAACAAGTGGAATGAAGTCACCGTCTCCAGTTACTAGAATAACAGTATCAAGCTTGGGTGAGAGAGCAATAGCATCAACTGCGAGACCCACGTCCCAGTCAGCTTTCTTGGCACCACCAGCAAAGATTTGTAAATTTTTGGTTTTAGTTTCAATACCAGACTTGGTTAAAGCCTCAAAAAAGCCTTGTTCGTCGCCTGATTCTGTCGTAATGACATAAGCGGTGGCGCGAATGAGAGCTCGGTCAGCCAAAGCGTCAGCCAAGACTTGGCGGAAGTTTACTTTGGCGCCATAAAGATTCTTGGCGCTGTGATAAAGGTTTTGCGTATCGATAAAAATACCAACACGCTGATTTGGATGTTTAATAACAGACATATAAATTATTATTTAAAATTATTCCCGACTTAATAAAAGACCAACAAAAGTTTTTTGATTTGTAATATATAAAAATAAAAAAATATTTTCAAAAAACTACACTAGCGACCAACGTATTAATAATACACCTAATAAATTTAAAGACTAGCTTGTGGCTAGTCTTTAAAAGTTTAGATTTAAGCGTTTTTCAAACCGAGTTTCTTAGCGAGGACACCGAAGCGCTTCGCGTCAGTCTTTTCCAGATACTTCATGTGAGAGCGACGATCAGAGACCATGCCCAACAATCCGCGGCGGGAATGTTTATCTTTCGGATTTTTCTTCAAGTGAGAAGCGAGTTCATCGATTCTCTTGGACAAAACAGCAATTTGGACTTCTGGAGAACCAGTATCCTTATCGTGAATAGCCACTTCCTTGATTGTCTTTGCTTTTTTGGTTTTAGCTAGCATGTAACTATGTTAGCATAAAAGTTGAAAAAGAGCAAGCCCCGTTGTAGATTTTGGCGTTGCAATTGTTTTTGTGTCAAATTTTGGGAACATATTAACCACGATGATATTTTCAAATTATTTTGTTAAAACGATAAATATTTCAATTGCAAAAACGACGCCAAAACTCACAACCGGGCAAGGGGTATAAGGGTTTATACATATATATTTAGGGCTAGGTTAAAATTTTGCATAAAAAAGAGCCCAACAGCTCAACATCCTTGGTGGGCATGTCGTTGCTGCTGGGCTCTCGGCCAGGGAAACCCCGCAAACGTGAAATCTCCGAATTGGGCTCCCTGGTCATCGCGGGTGTCGAGCGTTAGTACGTGGATTGCCGCATATAGAGGCCTCCTTTCTCGCCGTTAATCAACCTAGTCTCGTTCAACCTCCCACCGCGGTGCGGTGAGAAAAAATACACAAAGTTCAATTTTTTATTAATATTAGCACTATATTTAATATGTGCAAGCAAAATTTGAATAGAAAAACGGCCCAGCCACCATTTTCCACTTACACGCTTTGCACTTGCGACGCTTTTCCTGAGCGTTTGCGTGTTTTATGAAAAATGGTGACTGGGCCGAGGCCTTGTTGGGACAGGTAATGCTCATGGCATTCCTCCTTCCGTCATAGTACACCGTAATTACGGCTCGCCCCACGAGGAGTCTCCTCAATTCAGGGTTACCTAATTAGGGTGCTACATTAGGTCTTGGCGCCGCCGGTGTCAATTTTTTTTGGTATCAGTCTCATGGCTGGCTTTCGCCGGCCCGTAGCGGGATTTCTTCATGGGAAGAATCCTCCTTGGAGTTTGCGACCTTGTAACCTTCCCCGGCGCAAAGCGTCCGGGCCTTAAGAACATGTGAACATTCTGCCACCACATTAATCTTTTGTCAACAGATTTTATATCATTTTAACCTCCAACATAATATATGGCTTAAAATATAGACTTTTTAATGTCGCACAATTATTTTCTATTTCTGCTATAATATATGTAACAGTTATGAACCTACATGAATTAAAACAACAGTTTTTGGAATATATTGAGATCGAACGAGGTCGTGCGGTGAAGACTATTGAGAATTATGACCGTTATCTCACCCTATTTTTCAAACAAACTGGTGTCAAAGAGCCAAAAGATATCACCAACGAGAAGGTGCGTGAGTTTCGTGTTTGGCTGAACCGTCAGCCAGGCGCCAAAACCCGCCAGTTTTCCTCTATTCAGGCGTCCACTACCGGCAATATGAGCAAGAAGACGCAAAATTACTATCTGATTGCTCTTCGTTCCTTCCTAAAATTTATGTCCCGTCGCGGTTTCACTTCCCTACCCGCTGATAATATTGAATTGGCCAAAGTTGGCGAGCGTTCTATTGATGTGATTACTCCGACCGAACTCAAAAGACTTCTTGAAGCACCTGACAAAGAAGAAAATCCAGAACGCCGTGCTCGCGACAAAGCCATTATGGAACTTCTCTTTTCCACCGGTCTGCGTGTCTCCGAATTGTGTTCTTTGACCAATGATTTGGATTTGGCCCAAGACGAATTTTCTATTCGCGGAAAAGGTAGTAAGGTGCGTGTCGTGTTTCTCTCGGATGAAGCCAAGACCGCGATTCGCGCCTACCTCGCTTTACGCAAAGATATGTCTGACGCCTTGTTTGTAAATATTTACGAGAAAAATAAAGAAGAAAAAAGTAAAGACAATCCACATGGGTTCCTCGATCGCCGTTCGATTGAGAGAATTGTAAAGCGTTATGCTGTACTCGCTGGAATTTCTAAGAAAGTAACACCACACGTGATTCGTCACTGTTTCGCTACCGACTTGCTTTCCAATGGTGCGGACATCCGTAGTGTCCAAGCCATGCTCGGCCACTCCAATATTGCGACGACCCAAATCTATACCCATGTGACGGACAAACATTTGCGTGATATACATAAGAAGTTTCATAATAAGAATTAGCTTTACTAATCAACCAATGAGACGAATACAACAAATCGACTAACAAATAAATACAAATTAAGGGCTGGTTTTGCGGAGCAAAACCAGCCCTTTCTTTATTCGTAGTCGATTCGTATCATTCGTACAATTAGTATATTGGTATATTTAATTCGTAATGATATAATTAATTCAGAACCCTCTCCCTCTCTCCTCTTTTAAAAATAAACACACGGTCGAATACCAAAACTCTAACCCATTGGTATTGTGCGGACTCGTTCTTTCAAATTAATGGCATACACGTCTCATTTCACTTTTATGTTCAACATAAAAAACATTTTTAATAATAATATCTCCGAGAAAGAAGAACATTTTGCTTTTCTTGCTTACATATTTTTCTTATTGCCTGCCCCATTCTCCCAACAATCAGACTTCATTCGCTTTCATATGAAGCAGGGTCTGATTTTATTTTTACTCGTGATAATCCTAAAAACTTTTGCCGTCGCCTTACCTGCTGTTTTTGGTTTTTTAAACCCTGTTATTTTGCCTATTTGGGTGGTGCTTTTTATGATCGGTAGTTTGCATGCGATTCGTGGTGAAATGGAAAAACTCCCGGTTATTGGTGGTCTGCTTGTCTAATTACTTTTACTAAAGCAAAAAATAGGTTATCATATTTGTATATTAGGTTAATTGATTTTTCTTATGTTTAAATTCGTTCCACCAATGACTATCGGAGAATGGGTCTTTCTCGGTCTCGTGGCTCTTATAGCTGTCGGCGCTTATTATGTTTTGCAATTTTTGTCTGCTGCGCTCTAATTTGTATGAAACTAATTTCCTGGAATGTGAATGGTTTGCGAGCTGTCTACAATAAGGACAAATGGAATCAGCTTTTTGAATTGGATCCAGATATTATTTGTTTGCAAGAGACTAAGTCACATCCTGAACAATTGCCAGACGAAGTGAGAAATCCAGCAGGGTACCATTCTTTCTTTGATCATTCAAAGCTCAAAAAGGGTTATAGTGGAGTGGCGATTTTTTCCAAAGAGAAACCTATTAAGGTTGAATACGGATTAGGTATCGCCAAGTTTGATGAAGAAGGACGTACTCTAATCGCTCACTTCCCTGACTTCGCCCTGGCGAATGTTTATTTTCCTAACGGTGGTGGCGGTCCAGATAGACTAGAATACAAAATGGAGTTTTATGAAGCTTTTCTCAAGAAAATGGAGGTGATACGGGCGACGGGAAAGCCGATAATCTTCTGTGGTGATGTAAATACAGCTCATGCTGAAATCGATCTAGCTCATCCCAAGGAGAATGCTAAGAGTTCAGGTTTCTTGCCGGAAGAGAGAGCTTGGATTGATGAAGTAATTTCCACCGGTTACATTGATACTTTTCGCCACTTTCATCCGGAGACTGTTCGCTATAGTTGGTGGGATATGAAGACCTATGCGCGAGACAGAAATATTGGTTGGAGAATCGATTACTTCTTTGTCTCCAAAGAGTTAAAAAATAAAATTACGAAAGCAGAAATTTTAGAAAATGTTTTTGGATCTGATCATTGTCCGGTGTCACTAGAGTTGAAGTAATTACAAAAAATATTACAAACAAAATGCATGTCCTTTATAAAGGACATGCATTTTGTTTAGATTTATCAAGCATATTTTGAAATTATAAAAAAGAAAATGAAAAGTAAATGAGTTATCCACAATCATGTCCTTTACATGTCTTTTATACGAGATTATAATGATACCAGACTAAATAACAAATTGTGTTTGTTATTTGGAGAAAAAAGAATAAATAAATTTCATTTCATTTAGCGAAACTTATCTTTTCAATTTTCAACAACATTGTTCTTTATATAATCAGGTGGCGTGGTGTCCACTCTATAACGATCAAAATCTTTAAAAAGATTTTCAACAATTATTTGTTCTTTACGTTGAAAACTTACATATCAGATTACGATCACAAAACCGTATCATTCAAGGTGCGGGAACATAAATAAAATAAATTGTTCTTTACTTGGGTTGCTTGTGGCTCCCCAATCAGACAATACATAAACTGGTTATATCCAGCTGTTCCTGAAAAACTATTCACTCTTCTGATACGGTTTTTTTAATGGTTAGATTTTAGTTTTGCAACAAAAAACGGCTTAAACAAGCCGTTTTTCATATATTTACTTAACTTTATGCTTGCTACGTAGCTTCTTTATTTCCTCCGCTTCAGCTTCTTCTTTCTTTTCTTTACCACTATCCCCTTTAGCTTTCAGCTCTTGATCAGTCAATTTAGATTTTTCTAGTGCCATCTTCTCGAGTGTCTCAACTGTATTTAATTCAGGATTATCCAAGACTTCTTCCAAGATTGAGTTTAGGATCCAACCAATTCTGGGTCCAGCCGGCTCACCAGTTACTTCCATGAGTCGGAGCCCGTCCATTTTTAGCATACCAACTGAGATTGGATCTCGTAGAGCTTCCTCAATCATAGAGTGATACTTACGCAAACGATATGGATCCTCTTTTGGTCGCCCGGTACCAATACGGTCACAGATACGGACATTCATTAGGTCCCAGATATTATCTCGGCCAACATTGTTGATCATTCTACGCACCGCTGAGAGTGAGATTAGCTCAGTGTCCGAGAAGAACATATGCCAGCGCACCATAGAGTGAACTTTTTCTGCTACCTTGTTGGGATATTTCAAGTGTTTCATGACTTTCTCGGTGATTCTGGCGCTGATTACCTCATGTCCGTGAAAAGTCCATTGTTTTTGAATGTCGTCCCAACGACGAGACTTTGGTTTCCCGATGTCGTGTAACAAAGCAGCCAAGCGTATTTCTAGCGGGAAACCTTTGTCGGCGGCACACTGGAGACTGCGGATCAAGTGCTCCCAAACATCATAAGAGTGAGCTTGGTTTTGTTCTACACCAATAGCGTCTTCTAGTTCTGGTAGAATATATGGCAATAATCCAAGCTTTTGGCAGAGAAACAAGCCACTGGCTGGTTCTTTGGACATTATAATATTGTTGAATTCCACAGCAATACGCTCTTTGGCGATGTTTTTGAGCAAATGAGCATTGCGAACAATAGCTTCAGAGGTCTCAATGTTAATCGTGAAACCTATTTCTGTTGCTATACGCACAGCGCGGAGGATTCTTAGGCCGTCTTCCTGAAAGCGAGCATCTGGTCCATCCACGGTACGAAGGATTTTAGCCTCCATATCCTCGTGTCCTTTAAATAAGTCAGTAGTTTGTCCTTTATATACCCCGTCTTTCTCTGATTTAATATCAATGTCCAAAGCAATGGCATTAATAGTGAAATCACGTCTTTTAAGATCTTCTGATAAGTTTTGGCTAAAACTAACGCTATCCGGACGACGATTGTCCGAATAGGTTGATTCCAGGCGATATGGGGTGATCTCAATTACTTTGACGGTCTCATCACTCGCCTCTTCATAGACCACACCAACTGTACCAAAGGTGTTTTCATAGAAGGTTTTAGGGAATATTTCAATTATTTTGTCCGGAATAGCGTTGGTGGTGATGTCCCAGTCCTTTGGTTTCCTGTGTAACAAGAGATCACGTACACAACCACCTACCAAGTAGGCTTCAAAATTGTGTTGTTTGAGAATTTCCACTGTTTTAGCTACCTCAGCTGGAATCTTAAACTTATGATTAGTAGTTGTCATTATTCTTTGGTTAGTTTTACTAATTTGGCTATAGGAAGGATTCGGTCAGACCCCTGCCTACCGGCAGGCAGGCCGACTCTGTGCCTACTGGCTCGGTATAGCTCCGTCTTTCTCGTCCTAGCGTAGGTAAATAAATTTGCCTACTCTGCTCGCTGTGCTCTCAGTAGGACTCGAACCTACAATGACGGTTCCGAAGACCGTTGTGATATCCATTTCACCATGAGAGCGCTATTTGTTTGTAATTTTATCTAATATTTCCAAGCCGTTATTCAAAGTTGTTTGCTAACGGTTCCGTTGACCGGAAGTGATATTTACCCGTACAGGTTTCTTTACCTTGTCTGGGTCCATTTCACCACGGGAGCGTTAAATTATTATCAACTGATGATAAAATTAAGAATCTATCGGATTTGACTCTTGAAGTTTATAATACTTTAAAATCTTTAATAAAGCAAAGTTTAAACAATGTGATAATATAACACATATTTCACGTGTAACATTTTAAACATAAAATATATGGCTATAAATATATATATAATCAGTATTGTTTTTTTCTTAAAATAAGTTATAATGTCAGAACAATTTAATAGCAAGTTGTGATTGCGGGTATGGTTTAGTGGTAGAACACGTCCTTGCCAAGGATGAGACGGGAGTTCGATTCTCCCTACCCGCACAAAATAAGAAAACCGCCGACAAAATCGGCGGTTTTCTTATTTTAAAAACTTGCAAAGCCAAGTTTTTCAGTGCGGGTAGGGAGAATCGAAAGGCGGAGGGCACGAAGCGTAGCGGAGTCGGAATTCAGCAGAATTCCGGTCCGAGCCAGGGTCGTGCGGCTCATCGAGTGACGACGAGATGAGAACGCCTGACCGATTCTCTTCCATTTTCCCCTCGTCTGTCATTCCCGCGCAGGCGGGAATCCAGCCCCCTAAGTCCTATAAGCCACCCGCTCATCTGTCCTTCAACTGTCTCTAATCGTCCTTGTCTTATCCCCAAAAACCCCTATTTTTACTCAAAACTGTGGATAACTCTGTGGACATGTGAATAAAAGACAGCTTTCAGACACCAAAGGAAAGTCTAATAAAGAGTAAAAGCCGTCAAGGATAAAATAGGATATATGGCTCAATATGGCCATATATTATCTAGAACAGTCCTTAAAACTCCCCTTTTGACCTATATTTGACCCTAATAGTTACACATGAAACACAACTGTGGATGCTTTAGACCAAGGACCGACCTTGGTTTGGGGGTGTTTCATGTGAAAATTCCCGCTTCGGGTATTGCGAGCCTTGCGAAGCAATCCAGTCTTATCTCCTTTGTTTTGCACTAAAGGTCTGGATTGCTTCGCAATAACAAAGACTTTTGATAGCTTATTTAGAATATGTTATATTTAAACGAAATAGTATGGAAATGATTGAAAAACATCAAGTTGGTCGGTTGGGAGAGGAAATTGCTTGCCGGTATCTCCTAAAGCAAGGTTTCTCTGTCTTGGATAGAAATTATGCCAAAAAGTGGGGTGAACTGGACATAATAGCCGAGAAAGACGATGTTTTACACTTTGTTGAGGTAAAAACACTTTCTACTACCCTACCAAATGTCCCACGTGAAACTACCGCAGATGGTGTGAATAACGTTCCACATGAAACATATGCTTCTGATCAGTTCAGACCAGAGGACAATGTACATCAAGCTAAACTGGAAAGAATGAACCGGACAATACAGAGCTATCTGGCTGAGAAACATGTTTCATGTGAAAAGAACTGGCAAATTGACGTTATATCTGTGCGTTTGGACCGTTCCGGCAAGAAAGCTAAGGTTGATTATCTGCCGAATGTTGTCTAATGAAGGGTAGCCTTTTGCGCCTCCCATTGTTTATTTTTGGACTTAGGTAGAGTCTTGGTTTATAGTTGGTTCACGTGAAACATTAAAATATGGCCTAAAACAAGGCCAGACCAAGGACCGACCTTGGTTTTGAGAGTGTTTCATGTGAAAAAGAGGAGTTAAAAGCTGGATTAGGCCAAAATCATACAACACCGGGATGCGGTCACGGATATTTTACTCGCCGTCACTGAGAGCTGGGAATTTCCACCCTTACAGGGCCAGTACCCGTCGCTGAGCCGGGATTAGGTCACGAGTTACTAAATACTATGAAAAATATACATTTTTCATAGTATATAAGTACTCGCGACCCCGACTCGCCTGTTTTTCTCGTTGGTTACTCGAAAAACATGGCTGCGTCTTTCGAATCCGGGGCGCAAGCAAAGCAGTTTGCTTGCTCGCTCCGACAAGAAAAAACAACCTTTCGGTTGTCTTTTTCTTGTCGGAGCGCCGGGATTCGAACCCGGAGTCTCATGATCCCAAGTCATGAATGTTAGCCGTTACACCACGCTCCGATATTTATTTGTTGTTTCATCTTAACACATAAAATAAAAAACACAAATAATTTTATTTAGTTTAGTTATCCACACCTATTGTCCTTTACATGTCTTTTATAAAGGACTATAATAAATGGCATAGAGTGTTTACTTCTCCACGAGACGTTGAGAAAATAATTTTTATTTAATTATTTTCGCAAGTCTCATTTTTTGTTTTAAGTTTTAATTTACTGATTGTTAAATTAAAATTTAAAATAAAAATATTTTATTTAGTCGCGAGACGAAATAAATGTTCTTTTATTAAAGTCGGTTTTAAAAAATTATAAAATGTTTAAAGATCTCGATAAAAATTTGATGGCCGGAATTCTTGGACTAATGTCTGTCTTTGTGTTTTCCGTGGCTCTCAATCAATACATGACTCTCAGAGCAGACTTTAGCTCTGCTCCAGGTACTGATATGGCAGCAGTGGTAGCAGCTGCACCAGCACCAGTTACCCCAGCTCTGAATTCATGTGAAACTGTAGAATATCTATACTCTCTTGGCTATATTCCAGCTGAAAGTGTTCAGAAATCTAGGGATGTCTTTAATTGTGCTGCTAATACAACAGAAATTAAGGTGTTAGGCGTTAAGGATTCAATTGTTGCTGCTGGTACAGTTTCAATGCTTGTTGGAGACCTTACTCTTTCTGTTAAAACAAATTCATCAGTAGCTGATGTACAATCATTAATTTTTGGTAAAAATCTTCCATGGAGATTGGTCAAGAGTACAGCTTCAACCACTCCTATATATGTGAATGGAATGACTATGTCAATCTACTCTGTAAGTGGTGTTAAGGATTCTAATAGTATTCCAAAAGCTGGAACTTACACCGTAGTATTTCGTGTTGGCTTCCCTGCAAATAATTTGTTTGCCGGATCATATCGTTATGAATACAATCCACAAGGTTCTGTAGTGACTGCAACTAATAAGGTTATCTTGGGCAACTATGTAACTGTTATTGGGGAGAAAGGCCCATACATTACTTCTGTTTCACCACTTTCAGTAAAACCTGGAGAAAAAATTACATTAAATGGAGTTCGTTTAAAACCTTACACTGCGATCTATGCAAACGGTGCAGTCATTAATCCAACCAATATTGTTTCTACTGAAACAGGTTTGTCATTTGATGCTCCAACAAATTGGACTAGTGGATACTACAACATGCAAATTTCTAATGCTTACGGCATGAGTAATTATAGTGGTTCTGTGGGTGTCACAGTAATGAAAATGGATTATATCGAGTCCCAAACAGGGGAAAGAAATATTATTCATCCAGGTGAGGTTGTGACTATTTATGGAGATAATTTAAATTTGGTAAACAGAGTTTTTGTTAATGGAACTATAACCGGAGTTGATGCTTCGTTTTATGCTGGACAGGTCAAGAGTCTGAAATTTGTAACTCCAAACGTTCCGGCTGGAGAATATGATGTTTATATCTACAATGCTTATTCAAGTTGGGGAGAGAGAGTGGCAGTTAAAATAATTGACAAGATAGCGACTCCATCAATAACAGTTACTTCACCAAATGGAGGGGAAACATTTGCAAATACTGATACAATTAATTTGTCATTCACTGGAGTTGGTATTGCAAGTACAATCACTGCTTACCTTTATAGTCCGACACTAGGTAATGTCTACAAAGTCACCAGAAGTGTACCAGTAGATACAAACAGTGGTGTTGTAAGCACAGGATTTTTATTTGATTTAAGTAAGAGTACTACAGCAATATCCGCTGGTCAGTATAAGATAAATGTTTGTGATAATAGTCAGTCACCAGTTGGGGCACCTGGAAAATCTTTGTGTGATATGAGTGACAATTATTTTACCATCGCTTCATCAACAATTACTACCCCGTATATAAAGGTAACTTCACCGAACGGTGGAGAAACATGGACGATTGATAGTCCGGTTAAAATTACTTGGAATTCCAATATGACAGCTTCCACCACTAAAGTATTCTTAGTAAATGAAAGTGGAGCAAGTTGTTCTGTTGGTAGTGCTATGCCGGGAATTAGCGAATATGGATTCAGACTAAGTAGTGGTGCTGGCAATGATTGTAATTTCACTGCGGGAAAATACAAAGCTTATGTTAAAACAATGGGCGTAGCAGACTACAGTGATAATTATTTTACAGTTTCTGAACCAGCTGTTGTTAGTGATGCTAACACATCAAGCGACTTGGCTAGTGTAAACAATATTACTACATCTGAACAGAGTCTCGCCTCAGTCTATGTCTCAGACAGTGTAGTCTTAAAATTGCTCGATGCCTTGTTGGGAAGATAATATAAATACATAATAAGTTAATCATGAACAGAACAACATTAAAGTTATTTTTGGGAAGAACCCTCAAAGTAGCTTTGGTGTTGTTTATTGTTTTACCTTATCTAAGTTCTGCCCAAATTTTACCTCTAAATTTGCCAACAGATCTAATTGGTTATAATGAATTAATAGCTAAAGAAAGGGATTTTATAAGATCGGGTATGGAGTCGAAGGTAGGTAAGCCGGTAACTCGAGAAGTATCGTGGTCATTCTATGATGACACACCGGTGATTAGTGATGTGCAGAACGGCTGGTATCGTTTAAAAATCCGTGTCGATTCTGCCAATCCAAATTTTGGCTATGGTTTGCATGGTGGTAAATTGACTCTAAAAATGGGACCGCCACTTTTGCCAATGGATTATCGTTATTGGTGGCGCCCAAGTCTTGGTGATGTTAGTGGAAACATCGGTGAAAGTTTTCCTGATTTCGGAAGTAATTATTACGGCAATAGTCAAATTTCGGAATCTGTTTCTTACACAGTATCAAATTATAGCGCCGGATGTTCAACTGGTTATTGTGCTTCCGGTGACGAAATGATTGCCATCCCCCAGATTGGAATTTTTAATATTAATCCCTTATTCCTTACATCAAAGGTTTCTTTTGAATACACAGGTTACAGTTATAATAATGACCAGAAGCTCACATATATATTAGAGCCAATCGCAGCCCCAGAAAAAAATAATTGTGCTGTTGTGGCTGTAAACGGTATTGGTGAGAATAAGCCAGCAGACAATTCTTCATCTGGAGTTTTTTATACAGCAGTAAAAAAATATTTAAAGACCAAGGGTTACAATATCCCAGTTTTAGCTGAGTATTCTGTACCCAGAGATGCAACAATAAATATAGCAAATACTGTAGATAGCGTAGGCAAGGTGTTAACAAAAAATAATGAAAAAATAATTATCCCAGCTCATTGTGCTGGTAGCGCCCCAACTTGGATTGATGCCGAGTACATTGCACCTAGTTCCAGAATACCCGTTCCGGATGAAGGAAGTGGTGTAAATATTTTTGATCCAGTATATTAT
>JBAWVR010000009.1:0-20837 GCA_037147155.1 bacterium
TAGCTCAGTCGGTAGAGCACCTGCCTTTTAAGCAGAGGGTCGTAGGTTCGATTCCTACTGGACGCACAAAAACAAAACCCCGTAAGGGGTTTTTAATTTTTGGCGTCCAGTAGGAATCGAAAGACGGAACGCACCGAACGTAGTGAGGTCAAAACACACCAGTGTTTTGAAGTGAGTCGGGGTCGAGACTTTTTCTGAGTGACGACGAAGAAAAAAGTCGTGACAGATTCCTACTGGCTTACGTTAGGAATCGAACGGTCGAGTATATTTCTGACAGCAGGCAGAAATTCGAGACCGCGTTTCGACTGATTTTTGTGACGACAAAACGAAGAAAGAAAAGATACGCGAAGCGGTCCTACTGGGCGCATTATTCGTGACAGATTCCTACTGACTTACATTAGGAATCAAATTCCCCCAAGCGTACTCGCAACCCTACTGAGTGCCCTGTCTTTGACAAAAACATTCTCTGATGTAGTATCAGGAAGGATACATTCTGTCTTGTATGACAGAACGCGGCTGTGTATACAGTCCGTAAGAGGTGAGCACTGCCTTCCAGTGTAAAAATAAGAATAGGAGTTCCGTATGGAAACGCCCCGAGTTCCAATCAGAGAAGAAAAGTTCGAAATCATCGGTGGTCCCTCAAAGTTTGATTTAATGGAGGTATTCTTCTCTCGTAAGCGTCTTACTCCACTCAAAGCCACCTTTCAACTCAGGGACCAAAAAGGTAACATTTTTGAAGTGGAGACAAGCATCATTGGCCTTTTGGCCATACCAAATCCCATCGACGATTTCTCTTGTCGTGACGGAGACCGGTGGGGCCTCTACTCTGGCCCCCTAGTGTCAAAAGTTTGGAATATTAGATTCGAT
Organism: bacterium; assembly: GCA_037147155.1. Classification (GTDB taxonomy): domain Bacteria; phylum Patescibacteriota; class Minisyncoccia; order Phycocordibacterales; family GWA1-40-21; genus JBAWVR01. The sequence goes on from JBAWVR010000009.1 coordinate 868, forward strand.
GGAGTTCTACTTGGAATCTATTCCACACAAACAAGGAAAGGTGCGGCTCGAAGACTGTGTGAAGCTTCCCAGTTCTTTTTGATAGAAGCAGCCTTTGGCTGTGAACAAAGCAAAAATGAGCTTGAGAATGGTGGCTTCAAAATCCCTGACGTTACTGTTATTCGGTCTTAAGCGATGATCCCCCGCACCAACACATCCGTGTCTGGTGCGGGTTTTATTTCCCCTTGCCTCCCGTCCCCTCAAATGCTAAAATCCTTGAGGCCTCGATCTTTCAATCACAACCACTACAGGAGATTCGCTATGAAACGCGAAGAAAAACCTGGGGACTCACCTCCCCAAAAGAGAAATGCTCACACCGCCACGGTCCAACCTCCACTCTATGGTTTCGACTGGGGCAACCTCCAGCAAGTTGAGACCATTCACTGTGACAAACCTCCCCAACACAAACCGGACAATCCGGTACCCCACATTTAAAGTGGGGTTTTAATTTGTCAAAATTATTCTCTCTAGTGCATTATACAAATCTACTTTCCCACGATGAGCTTCGTGATAGACAGAAATTAACAGATTGCACAAATGGCGCAGTTTTTGCTCACCAATTTTTCTACCAGCTGACAAAGATTTTTCATAAGGGTAAGGTTTGAGACCAGACGCACTCTGACTGCCCGATACCACAGCAGCTAGCATGGATCGTGTTTGCCAAAAATATATCGAGTGAAGCTCTTCTGCCGGTACACCGAGATTCATAGCATCCACAAACATAATCCAATTCTTTTTCTTGTCAGCAGTAGCCCAGGCGTCTGCATATTCAAAGAAATCAATCTTCTCGCCCTTGATAGCCAACAATTCTTTTTTACTTAAATTCTTTTTATCAATTTTGTTTATTTCCTCTTCTTTTTCAGCTACTTTCAAAACAGCTTTTTTCTCGGCCGCTTTAAGACTGGTCTCTAGCCAAACAAAAACGTTTTTAGAACTGGCCAAATCTTTTACATTATCAATCAAAAATTCTCTTGCTTCTTCCTTATCAGCTAGTCGATCTAGAAAAACAAAACTCTGGTCTGCAAAGAAACTTTGAGCTCCGAGGAAGTTTTGGACAGTCTCCTGTTTCCAACTAGAGTCAGTAATTTTTTCAAATACAGCGTTCGGATTTTTCTTTTTGAAATCAGCCAAAAGCACTCGAATCTTGTCGAGGAGTTTCATGGTGTCGTCGCCGTGGAAGAAATGTATCATAAGCTTGTATATTATAGCTTAAACTAAACTGCCTTGCATTTCAATTGAAAACGCCACCCTCCTCCAGAAAGTGGCGTTCTTCGACTGGGAGCAATTAGAGAGAACCTGCACTTGGTGCCCGCTTGGCGTGCGGATCAAAGTGTTTCTTCTCTTTTTTGCTAACAACCGATTTTTTGGGTTTCTTTGGTACCCGGGGTGGTAGGTTGTCCAACGGCTCGGGTGGCACGATTTTGGTTTTTCCCTTTTGGGGTGGAAAGCCTTTCCTACGACTACCGTTAACCCAATTGGGTTTAGGGTAATCCCTATTCTCGTGATTCTTTTTGCGCCTTCTGACGCAAATCCGACCAGGCGTATTTAGCATACACATGCAGACCTCCAGTGTTTTCCCCAACACAATGTCAGGGGTCTATATAAAATGGTAATCCTAAAATCAAAATCTCGCAACTATTATATTGCGAGATTTTGATTTTAGGATTACTCCATCTGGCCCCAATTCTTCCCCACCTTAGCCTCAGCCACACAGCGGACACCCAAAGTAATTTTGGTATCAATACAATCTTCCATTATCTCTTTTATTTTTTCCTCCACTTCTTTGATCAATCCATCTTCCACTTCATAGACCAATTCATCATGCACCTGGAGAATCAACTCCACTTTGTCAGTCCATTTTTTCTGCACCAGATACTCATCAATCTTAATCATAGCAATCTTCACAATATCCGCCTCAGTGCCTTGGATTGGGGCGTTGGTGGCCATACGTTCGGCCGAAGCTCGGATAAATGGGAGTTTAGACTTTAGACCTTCAAAATAGCGGCGGCGACCGAAAGCGGTTTCGGTATACCCCGTCTCATAAGCAAAAGCTTTGGTCTCATCCAAGTAAGCAGCCAAGCGAGAAAAGTTTTTGAAATAATCATCATAAAACTTTTGAGCTTCAGCTCGGTCGGTACCCAAATTATCTTTGAGTGCGGTAATACCCATACCATAAATAATTCCGAAGTTAATCACCTTGGCTCGACGACGCATTTCTTTGGTTACCTCTTCGCGTGCTATTCCAAACACTTCGCTCGCCACAGCGGTGTGAATATCTTCTCCACTACGGAAAATCTCCAACATCTTTTCATCACGTGACAAGAAAGCTGCGATACGAAGTTCAATCTGAGAATAATCAAAAGACACAAGAGATGCTCCCGGACGAGCGATGAAAGCTTGGCGGATAATACGCCCCAAATCAGTCTTGTTGGGAATATTCTGCAAGTTTGGCTCCTGAGAAGCCATGCGTCCGGTCGTTGTACCCGCTTGAATAAAGTTGGTATGCAGACGATTTTTCGCATCCAAAAGATTGGGAATATTATCAATATAAGTCGAGAGCAGTTTAGCCAATTCGCGATACTCCAAAATCCAAGCAATGATTGGGTGCAAATCTTTCATCTTCTCCAATTCAGATTCTTTGGTCGAGAAAGAACCACTAGCCGTTTTCTTCTGCCCCTTCACTTTTAACTCCAATTTTTCAAACAAAACTTCCCCTACCTGCTTAGGTGAAGCAATATTAAATTCCATGCCGGCCAGTTTCCAAATTTCCTTTTCTTTGTCCGCCAATTCTTTGTGATATTTTTTGGACAACTCCACCAAGTTTTCTTTATCAATCAAAACTCCATTGGCATTCATCCTATCCACAACAGGCATTAGTGGTTTTTCAATCTCTAGCCAGACTTTGGTTAGTTTCTTTTCTTCGAGTTCAGCAAAGACCGCTTCTTTGGCCTCAGCAAAAGTTTTGAATCCACCGTTATAATTTTTCAAATCATCCAATTGCGGATTACTAATTCCGGAATTCAAAAGCCACAAAACAATCAGGGTTTCTTTGAGTTCGTCCGCCGGAATATTTTCCCAGCCAAGATTGGCAGTTTTTTCATCCTCCTTGGACACCTCCATACCCAAATGTTTCAAGACATCTTTCAAACGATTGGTCAGAGTGCGAAACTCCCATTTATTCCACAAGTTAGTAGCGGTTTCTACCACCACGCGATTCTTCCAATCAATCTCTTCTGGCTTAAATTCAACAGGTGCATCCAAACGAATAGTACCGAGCATTTTAGAAAACTTGGCGTCCTCCTCACCCTCTTCCAAGAGTCCAATAATTCTCTCCTTGATACCAGCATCTAGAAAAGCTTGTTTATCTTTCTTTAACTTTTTATACATCTCTTCAATCGTGCCGAAATGTTGAATGAGTTCGGTGGCAGTTTTTTCTCCGATACCTTTGATACCAATAATATTGTCGGACGGATCACCACGCAGTCCTTTGTAGTCCACTAAAAGTTTTGGAGTAAAACCATAACGCTCTTTTACACCATCTTCGTCATAAATGATTGTATCTTTGATACCTTTCTTCAAAGTGTACACACGAATTTTCTTGCCGGTTACTAACTGTAATGTATCCATGTCACCAGAGGCGATTACCACATCCCAGTCGGGTGTAGCACCTGCCTTGATGGCCAAGGTACCAATGAGATCATCAGCTTCAAAACCCTCCACCTCAAAAGCGGGAATGTTAAGAGCCTTAAATAATTCTCGAGAAGCAATAATCTGACTAACGAGAGCATCGTCAGCTTTGGCTCTGCCGGCCTTGTAACCTTCATAAGCTTCGTGACGATAGGTTGGTTTTGGCAAATCGTAACAAGCAATAATTTCATCCGGTTTCAAGTCATCAATGATTTTGATGAGCATGGTGGATAGACCATAAAGTCCGCCAGTTGGTTCACCCTTACTAGTCACAAAATCCGGCAAAGCATGGTAAGCACGGTGCAAAATCGCATGCACATCCAGCAAGACTAACTTCTTCTTTTTATCGGTCATATATACCCATTATAGCATAATAGAATGAGATACTAATATACAAATTCATGCGAATTATACTAATGAATACGAATAAGAAAGGCCAGTTTTGCTCCGCAAAACTGGCCTTTCTTATTCGTATTATTTGTAGTCGATTCGTATCATTCGCACCATTTGTATATTGGTATATTATAACTCTATCTCCCTCTCCGTCTCGTTCAAAAATTTAAAATTGATTTTTTTCTCTTTCCCAGTCGCTAGATCTGGCACGAGTTCAGGCCATTCCAAAAATACTATACGGCGCGGATTCTTGACCATGTCAGCCCAGCCGATCATGAGGAGTTCTGCCCCACCAGACAAACGATAAGCATCGATGTGTACCAACTCATCAAAATACGGATGAGTAATTTTATAAAATTTTTCTATCACAAAAGTCGGGCTGGTAATATTGCTATCGGCCTGTAAAATTTTCCCTACAGCTTGGGTAAAAGTGGTTTTTCCCGAACCTAAATCACCCTGCAAATACACAATAGTAGAACCCTCCTCGTTCGGTGTTAAAGTATTCAAAAAATCCTGAGCAATCTTCTCTGTCTCTTCTAGACTATGACTAATAATTTTCATAAACTGATTGTAGCAAATTTTTGTCTTTCGTCCATTAAAAAAGGCGCCATCCCGAGATTGGGATGGCGCCGAGGCGACGTGAGGGCGGGCTACTTACCCACCAAGCTGAACTTCATGTCTTGCACCCCAAAGCACAGGGTTTTGAACTGGGGTGGAATCTCCACCGTAACTCCAGCCGCAAAGACATACTTCTTGTTGCCGTCGCGCATGAGCATGTAGGGGTTGTAGATAATACCACTACCCTCCACACTTCGCGAATCCATACCTGGCACAATGACTACCGCTCCGTTTTTCTGCACGATCTCGATATTGTACGGGGTCATGTTTTCAAAAACGGTCATCTGAACCGGCGGGGGCGGGGGCGGCAGCGGAACGGACTGAACCATCGGCACGAGAGCCGAGGTGGCCATGTCTGGCGGAGCGCCAATGACGACACCGCGCTGCACCGGCTGGGAGTACGTGGTCTGGCCAACGGGGTGATATCGGACAGTTGTCTGGACCGGCCGGATTGGTTGATCGGTCTCGATATAGACCTTGCGGAGGATACCGTCACTTCCCAAGTAATAGGCGCTGCGGGGATGACCGGTACGACAGCCTGCCGTCATCAAGATGATGGCGACAAACATGAGAGCGAGGGTGATGATTTTTTTCATCGGAACTCCTTGTGTTTGATATAGACTTGTGTTTTGGGCGAAAGCCCGGGAACAAGACACCGAAACATTCAGCATCTAGCTAAATAGTACTTTAGCACAGTAAATTATTACAGTCAATGGTCAAAAAATTATTATGTTTTCATTAAAAATGTTAAAATATTTTTATATGAACCCTGACGAAGATAAAACAAAAGCTAAACTCGACTACCTGAGGCGCCAAGAAGAGGAAGAAGTTGTGCAACTAATTGCCCGTCGTAATGGCTACGCTTATGTAAACTTACACCAGATATCTATCAACACTGATGCATTGAGATTGATCCCAGAAAATGAAGCACTGGCAGCAAAAATGGGCGCTTATGAACTAATCAACAAAAAACTCAGCGTCGCCATCATGTCTCCAAAGAATCCTTTAACTATGCAAGTTTTGGATAGGCTTGATCGAGCTGGCTATGAATTAAAGATTTTTGTTGCTTCTGAATCCAGCTTGGAGAAAATTTGGGGACACTATCAAGATTTATCCTACGCCCAAACCACTCGCGCTGGATCACTCGAAATTTCAGCTCAAAGCATTGCTGATATAATTTCCAAAGCCAAAGATATCCCTGGTATCAAACAGTTGATTCAGGACGCCGTTTCCTCACACCAATCCTATCGTGTCTCTATTATTATTGAAACTATCCTGGCTGGTGCTTTGGGAACCGGTGCTTCAGATATTCACTTGGAACCTGAGGAAACCTACGCCCGCTTACGCTATCGCCTTGACGGTGTTTTGGTTGACGTCTTAGATTTTGATAATGACACTCTAAAATCTTTGATTGCTAGGCTTAAACTCTTGTCGGGTATGATTCTAAATATTCACAACAAAGCTCAGGACGGACGTTTTAGTATCAAGTTGAGCGACAAAGAAATTGAAATCCGTTCTTCTATTCTCCCTGGAGCGTACAGCGAATCCATGGTTATGCGCGTTTTGAATCCAGATTCTATTTCCGTCAAAGTGGAAGAATTGGGTATGGACCAATGGCTCCTCGATATTCTTCTCAAAGAAATCACCAAACCAAACGGCATGATCCTCACCACTGGTCCGACTGGTTCCGGTAAAACCACCACCCTGTATTCTTTCTTGCGCAAAATTCACACTCCAGAAATTAAAATTATTACCATCGAAGACCCAATCGAATATCACCTACCTGGAATTGTACAAACACAGACCGATGCTGACGCAGGCTATACTTTCCTCGCCGGTCTCCGTGCTGCTCTTCGTCAAGATCCAGATGTAATAATGGTGGGTGAAATCCGCGATGCCGAAACTGCTGGTATTGCTGTGCAATCAGCTTTGACTGGTCACTTGGTTTTCTCTACCCTTCACACCAATGATGCTGCTGGTACCTTCCCTCGCCTCGTGAACTTGGGTATTAATCCTCGTGATACTGTCTCGGCCATGAACGTAGCTATGGCCCAAAGACTTCTCCGTAAGGTTTGTCAGAACTGTCACAAACAAGTTCCACTCACAGCCGAACAAAAAACATTCTTTGGTAAAGTCACCGATTCAATCCGCAACAGAAAGTTGGTAGAAGGTATTCAGACAGAAAATATTTACGAAGCTGTTGGTTGTGAAAAATGTAACGGCACTGGTTACAAAGGCCGTATTGGTATTTTTGAAATCATTTTGAAAAATGAAGCTTTACAACAAGAATTGATCAAAGAAAATCCAAACGAAAAAGCCATCAAAAAAATTGGTCTTGATCAGGGTATGCTCGACATGCGCCAAGATGGAATTCTAAAGATCCTTCGTGGTCTCACCACTCTCGATGAATTGTCTCGTGTGATCGATTTGGATGAAGAAATCTTATAACCCCGTTGTAGATTTTGGCATTAAAATTGTTTTTAACAAGGCAGACTCTAATATTAAGTTAGGGTCTGTTTTGCTAATTAGATAATCAAGACAATGGCTGAACGCAATTTTAAAAACGATGCCAAAACTCACAACCGGGTACATCATTACGATACAAAAACACTTTTCCCGGAATTTGTCTTTTTCATCATATGGGGTAAGATATTAAGTATAGATGGCAACAAAAAACTGCCATCGGGCAGTTTTTTGAAACAGATTCAGAAGATAAATCTCTAAGCAATACTTTTTATAACTTAGATAGAAAGTTAAATAGGTTTCGAAGGATAGACCCCGCAAATACCACAAGGGTAAAACCGGATCGTCCTTTAAAAAATATTAGTAAATCCCCAAGAGAAGACTCAATCGCTTAGAGATTTATACCCTGAATCAAATTTTTAAATCGATTCTGAATGAAGAATAAAAAAATCCCTCAAATCAGGCTCTGCGTCTAGTTTAGCATGAAATAACTTTTATGTCAAGCAATTTCAACACAAATTCGGTCAACACTCAAAAAGACCAAGAAAATAGCCATAAAACAGGCGACGTAAATTTTTTGGACCAAACTCTAAGACCTTCTACCTGGGCTGAATATGTTGGACAGAAAAATATCAAAGACAACCTCCAGGTTTTGCTCATGGCCGCCAAACAGCGCAATCATCCGCCAGAACATATTCTTTTTTATGGTCCACCCGGTCTTGGAAAAACCACTTTAGCTCACTTGATTGCCAAAGAAACTTCATCTCAACTCAAAGTTACCTCTGGTCCAGCTATTGAAAAAGTTGGTGATCTTGCTTCTATCCTCACCAACCTCTCCCCTGGTGATATGTTGTTCATTGATGAGATTCACCGACTCAATAAAGCAATTGAAGAAATACTTTATCCAGCCATGGAGTCCGGTTCACTCGATATTATCATCGGCAAAGGCCCATCCGCTCGTACCATCCAACTTGATTTACCGCCTTTTACCCTACTCGCCGCTACTACCAAGATTGCTGATATCTCTGCCCCACTTCGATCTCGTTTTTCTGGTGGTGTTTTCAAGCTAGAGTTCTACTCCAATGATGAAATCAAAACCATCATTAAACGTAGTGCCAAAATCTTGGGTGTAGAAATCAATGATGAAGCCGCGGACAAGATTGCTCGTCGTAGTCGCTTCACTCCCCGCACCGCCAACTACTTCTTAAAGCGATGTCGCGATCTCGCTCAGGTTCGTGAAGGTGAGCTTACTCCCGAGATTGTTGATGAGACCTTGAAAATGCTTGGTATCGATGAATTGGGACTGTCGTCTCACGACCGAGAATTATTGACTGTCATGATAGACAAATTTAACGGTGGACCAGTTGGCCTAAATACTCTAGGTGCTGCCCTCTCTGAAGAACAAGCCACTATTGAGGACGTCTATGAACCATATTTGATCCAACTTGGCTTTATCGAAAGAACTCCCCGCGGCCGAACAGTTACCGACTTGGCTCATAAGCATTTGGGCAAGAAGGGACCAGGCAGACTATTATAAAAACAAAACCGCCTATCGCGGTTTTGTTTTTTCTTTGATTTCTATGGTTTTTATATTGAATGTCTCCCCAGCCATAATTTTACTGGCGATTATTGAGTTTTTTTATTTGTTAGAGTATAGTGTGTTTATAGTTATATTGCGCTTCGCCCGTCCAGGGATGTGCTATTCGCACACGCACAATATTAAATATTTTAATAGTAAAATTATAGCGGGGTGATCATTTTTGTAAGTCACTTCGTTCCAACAAAAATGTCAGGTCATAATAAATGGTCAAAAATTAAGAATCAGAAGGCGGTCACTGATGCTCGCAAAAGCAAAATCTTTACCAAGATGGTGCGCTTGATTACTGTCGAAGCCAAAAAGAGTAAAGGCATGATGTCACCAGGTCTCAAAACTGTGGTAGACAAGGCCAAGAGTTTTAACGTGCCGAACGACACTATTGACCGCGCAGTTAAAAAAGCTAGCACTGATAACGGAGCAGCGATGGAAGCTATCACCTATGAAGCTTACGGACCGGGTGGTGTGGCTCTCATCATTGAAGCATTAACCGAAAACCGCAACAAAGCCGCTGGTGAAGTAAAACATATTCTCTCTGAGGCTGGATCAGAACTAGCGGCAATAGGAAGTGCTTCCTGGGCCTTCACCCGCTCTCCTGACGGCACTTGGACTCCAAATATGACTCTTCCACTATCTGATGAAGATTATGAGAAATTGGAGAAACTAGTGGATGCACTAGAGGACAATGATGAAGTACAGGATGTGTACACTAACGCTGAATAAAGAAGTATGAATAAATAAAACAAAAGATCGGTTCGCGACGCGAACCGATCTTTTGTTTTACTCCCTTACTTTCTCAAACACTGTGTACCAATAAGTGTTCTTACCTTCTTTGGTAGAAAAATATCTAGTTAAAACGCATCCTTCAGAAAGAAGATCGTAATTCATATCTTTTTGTGAGTTTGTTTTTTCAATAATATAATTTTCATTATCGAGAAACTTTACCCCCTCTTTATTCCCGGCCTCTCCAACAAGCTCGGCTCGTAAGAACTGCTCAACAAATGCATTTGGTCCAACCTTTTTTGTCGAATACTCGTTTTTGTCATTTCTCTCTATTTTGACAACGTTCACTCCATGATGATTAAATACCTGACCGATTCCAATAAAACCTTCCTCAATGTATTTTGAGCAGATTGGAATATCCACATTACTTATGCCATGAATAATATTTTCTCTAGCTAACTTATTTATGGTTGAATTCATAACTACTTCACCAATTCTAGAGCTTTTATAATTTGGATCTGTATTAAATGAGGCAGCATAAATAGCACCGGTTTCTTTTTCATCAATTATTTCTGGCTCAAAAGTAATAAATGAAACTATTTTATTTTTATTTTTAAGAAAATAAACTATTGTGTTTTGTTTTTTACATCTTTCAACAAAACCATCGATGAGACTCTGTTTTAGTTTTTCATTGTTAGAATAATTTTTCGAGTAGATATCAATCATTTCTTTTAACTCTACCTCTGTTAATTCTATGGTCTTTTTTGAGTCAAAACCTCCTACAATTTCCAAGGTTCTATCGCCAAACTCTGACAACACGTCTTTAAATACGCTAGAATACACGGAGGATTGAATAACACTATCCTTCAGGTCACTAATTATTTTATCATTAGGTATGTATTCTTGGTTTTTATTGTGGCTATATTCAACATTTTTCCTCCACTGTTCGAGTATCTGTCTGGTTTTTCTAATAGCTGATTGTAGATAATTGATTGATGATTCTGTATTTATATTTCCACGTCTTTCATCCTTTTTGATTAGGTCAATAATCTCATTGGACTGTAAAACAATAGAAGAATACATGTCTAAAAAAATGTTGAGTTCTCCTCCAACTGATTTAGAGCACATATCTAAAAATTCTTCTCCAAAGACTACATTTTCCGAACAACCAATGAACACTTCGAGTATTTGATTCTTTCTCTCCTGATTTTTGTTTAAAACTGATATTAATTTTTGATATGAATCATTATTTTCTACAGACAAAAACTTTAGCAAACCCACAATAGCTCTAAAAGAAATTTCGGAAAAAGAAATTCCCATTTCTTGTTGAATTTTATTCGCTACTTCAGGCCTCAAACACTGACCCAACAATAGTAAATCGTTTTCATTTATATCACCAAATGGACTGAGTTCTTTACTGCTGCTAATTTTGTCAAATGACTCAAATTTTACAGATTCTACACCTTTATTTTTTATTTTTTCTTCTTCGTTATAAATAAGCTTGGATATGTTGTGTCTTATCCCTGGCCAATCAGCTATAAACCATACGGTTATGTCTCCACCACTATCAATAATATTACTGATATTTTCTGGCGTTTTATTAAATATTGATGCGTAAAATTCCTCAACTGAGATACTTTGATTGAACTTTAAACGAAATTGCCCTAAAAGATTTATTAGACTTCTAATATTTAAATTATGATAGGTTTCATGTCTCTCGATTTTTTTAATTTTTTGTAACAAATCCAAACCGAGGTCTTCCAACTCCTCAATTTTTTTAGCCCCTGTATAAAATGAGCCATATCTTGGTAGACCAGCATGGTCAATAGCCACTAAAACATCTTTTGATGATGCCAAAATATCGTAATTAGAAGATAGATTACTTACTAATTTTCCATTTAATATTTGTTTTTCGCTGTGCGAATTTAGTCTTCCTGCTGACTTATTATCTACATAGGTGATAGCGCTAATACTTGGTCTGTCATTTTCATCAAGCATCCTTTCCTCCGCTGATTCTGCCACAATCCTGGTTAGTGGTTTTTCGGATGCTTTAAAAAATTGAATTATCTTTTCGATTCTTTCAACGGCTCTGCTAGCCCAACTATCATTCACCAAGGCAACACTGTAACAGGTTTCTAATTGATTTATTAAATCCTCTCTCAAACCACCTGGCAATATATTAATTTTATTGATCAATTTATTCTCTATCCCAACTTCGCCAAAATTAATTAAATTTACGAATTCTCCAATAATGGCCTGTCCAACAAAACCTCTCAATTCCTCAACTCTGTTTATCTTAGCCATAACTGTCATCATTTCATTAGAAGCCAAGGCATTGGAAAGGTTTGGACTAAAAGAAAAGAAGCTTCTTCTAACCTTGTCTAAAAAAATATTCATTTTCTCTGAGTCTTGGTCTCTTTTTTCTATTACAAAACCAATCAATTCATCAAAAAATATTTTGGCATTATTAACATATTTTTCACTCCATGAATCATTCAATAGATGCATTCCTTCTCTTCCTTTTTTAACCTCCACATCTAAGTAAAAGCCTAAAAATAAATCTCTGATTTCTTTACGCACAAAATCAGGACTTTTTATTTCCTGTTTTTCAATATTATCTTTTTCTTTTGTTTCTTTTAGAAAACCTGATTCGGACATATCATTATTCTAACAATTTTTTAGCAAAAACTCGAATTATTAACCCCAAATATACAAGCATCAAAAATCAGTTTGATTTAGCAAATAGTTTTTTAGAGGAGAGAGTTTTTATACTACTCAAACTATTTAATCTTACCAACCTTTGACACCTGTATAGCTAGGGTCAAATCATCCAATGAATCCGCGATAATAAAATCATGAACTCAATAAGACGAGGAACTTTCTTGAAGTTCCTCAGGGAAAGCACCGGTTACCACACCGGAGAAAGTTTCTTTACTGCAGGCACTTTCGAACCTGCTCAAGTTTTTAGGGTCACTTGCAACCTTTTTATTTACATCCGTCTTCTAACAGCAGCCTCGAACACCTCGCTCGTTGATGATGAGCTGACAACATTTGCCAATTTCATCACTTCACGAACAAGCGTCTTGGCCTCGGGGTGACTAAGGTGTGGATTGTTTTTCATTCCTTCGCGCAAATACCATTCGCGCGGAGAAACAAGCTTCAATCCAGCCTCAGCCACCAGATCACGCCAGCCATCTTCGGGTAGGACTTCTTCGTCCTCTCGACCCAAATACAACTGACGTGATCTCTCCGGCATCCACGAGCGCATGCGTGCGTCGCAATACCGGAAACCCTTTACATCGAACTCGTCGTAGCCGAGCTTCTTCAACTCTGACAAAAATGACAAGTCCGACACACCCGCAATGTACGGGTGGGAGATGGGCAGGGCTTTGACCCCCATCTCCTTCGCAAGCTCGAGCGTTTTCAGGTGCTGACGCACCGTCACTCGCTCGATGGGTTGGTGATTACCCGTGATCGTAACCACCAGCATGAAGTTCGGCACTTGCGCGAGCCGCTTCATGGTTTCTCTTGATACGGGCCACTTACTCACGCAAGTGGCCACTTTCGCGAGCGGAGAAACGCGCTCGAGAAAGTGCCAGAGGTACTGGTCGAGTGCTGGCCAGAGCGGATCGCTCACGGCCGTAAACCCAACCATATCCCCCTTGAGAATCTCCCAAGGGAACCCGAGGAACCTGACTTGTTCTTCGGGATTTTCTCCGATCCAAGGCGACACGTTCACGAACGTGCACGCCTTATTCAACCCAGCGAGAGGTTGTTTGTTCCACACCTCCCGCCGGGTATCATGCTCAGTGACGAAGCAATATTTGCATGCCACCGGGCACGCCGGTTTTCCAGCCTCGAACTTGTATTCGCCCGAGGAGGCGATTTTGCTTTTACACATTTTCGCCTCCTGGCGATTTGTATGTGACTTTTGTTTACCTTCGATACTTGTCACAAAAATATCAAAGGATTGATCTCTTATCCCAGAAGAGCTTCGATGTCCGCCGGTGCACAACCGACGGACACCTTCGGGTACAGACTGCTGACGCAGTACTTGCAACCGAAACACTTCTCGAGGGACCGGCTCCACACCCACCAGGTGTTGATGGCGTGAAGCGTCCGCCCCGTCCGACGGGAGAGGATGCTAACCTCACCAACATCGGACGAGCCTTCATCGATCATTCCGTCCTTGATGGACAACGTCCCACCCAGGACAAAACGAACGAAGGCGAGATCACCGAGGGTCTCGGCATTGCGCACGATAACCCTCGGTTGCCGCTGCACAAAGCAGGTCGTGCAGCAGCTCTTGCAATTCAGGCGGTTGTCCGCACTGTAACCGCAAGTCTGGCGGGGGTACGTTTCCACCTCGAGGTCGTACCCAACCTGACGGAGCCAATCCAACTCCACTGTGCCCGGCTCCACGGGTCCACAGGTACCCCTCATCGGGCACCCGGTCGCCTCGCAGCGAACCAGTTGGGGCGAACCCCAATAAGGGTTGTAAGTCCCCTTAGCCCCGACAAGGGAGGACACAGCGCACGAAACCCTGGTGAAGAGTCGCACACCGTTTTCCTGCGCGGTCCGCAGAACCTGGTCAAAACCAGTCATCTGTTTTACGCGCAATGTCCACTGAATCTGTTGGTCGGGCTTCATGGCCGCGACCAGAGATTCATCTCCACGGAAGCCGGAGACGCAGGCTGTCTCGCACCCCACCGCCTGCAAGCGGTTGAAAATGCGAGTGATCACCTCCTCCGAGGTGTTGTACGGAGGAGTCAGCGGACGTACCGCTGCGAAGCACTTTACACCTGCCTCACGGCAGTTGCGCAGTGCCTCGTAACGGTGTTCGTGACCAACCTTCTCGAACCCCGCGGGCAGTTCCGAGATGGAAGCCATCACCACCAGGCCGGGCAAACCGAGGCCGGCCAACTCGTGAGCGCGATCGGGACCAATCGCGCCCTTGGTGATTACCGCCACCGGACCAGTGTGACTGGTCTCGGCCAAGCGTCCCAGCTTGGCCATGGTGTCGGCCCACTGAAGGGTCGGATCACCATAGTAGCAATTAACCGCCACAGGCATGGCCCGCAACGCTTTTCTGATCGGGGTGTTCATAGCACCCTCCTTTCTTTTTGTTTATTTTTTCTTTATTTGAAAAAACTTGCTTTGGTAAGAAATTACCAGAGCAGGCCGGAAAACTTTCTATCTAAAAGTTTTCCGGCCTGCTCTGGTGAGCAACCTATTCAGTTATTTTTTTAATCGCTTGAATAAAACGATCAGCATCTTTCTCTTCATTACAAAGACCAAAAGAAGCTCTAATTATGGCTGGCACTGCTTTAGTATTACCCTTCTTAACTTCCTCAATAATCTGCTTATCATTTTTGATATTAAGCAAACGACGAAGTAAACGGTAAGTACAAAAACTTCCAGCTCTAACTCCTATTCCAAATTCGTAATTTAACCTTTCGGCTACTTCTCGAGAATCTTGGAAAAGGACTACAAATGGAATCACTGTATTCAAGTGCTTTTCTGAAACTAAAAGTTTTATCTTGGGATTATTTTTTAAATAATCAAAAACTTTTTTAGTTATGACTTGTTCGTGATTGTTAATTTGTTTATAACCAATTTGTTTTAGTGTTTTAATAGCCTGCATCACGGCCACAGCTCCAACAGCATTTGGTGTACCAGAGTCATGAGCTTGTTCTTTATTTTGGAGTAACATTTCTCCCTGTTCACTAATATATGGCAGGTTTCCACCACCTATCTGATAAGGTAAAAACTTATCAAAAAAATCTTTCTGTCCCACCAAGAAACCTCCACCATATGGTGCATAGAATTTGTGACCAGAGGCCACCAAAAAATCTATGTTCATTTCTTTCATATCTATTTTATGATGTTGAATATACTGACAAGCATCAACAATAAAATAGGCTCCGTATTTGTGAACTAATTCACCAACTGTTTTAATATCTGGACAATAACCAGTCACATTAGAACAAGCAGTCAAAACCAAGGCTTTGATTTTATTATTTTTTAAGAGACTTTCTATCTCAGTTAAATCAAATTCAAAATTTTCATCAATTTCGTAAAACAAAACTTGTTTATTGCCTTTACTTTGAATTTTTTGATTTAAGTTTTTCAGTTTGTTTAATTCAACCCTCTTAGAACCAATCTCCTTCATACCTTCGGTTTTTAACCAAGGTAACCATGAAGATGAGTGCTCGATGGAAGATACAGCCACTTTTCCAGTCAAAAAAGAAAAGAAATAGGCTAAAGTATTTATTCCACCAGTAGTATTACCAGTAAATAAAACGTAACTATCCTTAGGGGCACCGACAAAGTCTTTGATAACCTGACGACTCTCTTCGTATAGACTGGTTGAAATTTTTGATTTCACTCCAGCCCCGCGATGGACAGAACCATAACTAACAAAGAAATCTTTAACAGCTTTTTCTACCGACAAAAAAGGCGGTGTAGTAGCCGCGTTGTCCAAGTTTACATATTTTGTCAGTCCCAACCTCTTTGATTTTATTTGAAAATCAATAATCTCTTTGGAAAAGAGTTTTTTTGTTTGAATTTTATTTTTAATGTGTTTCATAATATTAATTTTCATCTATGAAATCACAATAATTTGCGATCTCAATTGATGGGATAAACTTTTTCGTGTTATCGCTTTACGCCCAGCCACCATAGCTGGCTTCCTACTAAAGAACTATTTACCTGTGAACCCGCAACACTCGTTGTGAGTTCAATAAGTAAGGGGTAGAGCTGGAACCACCCAGGTACCCCACTTGTTTTAAACCATGCAACAATAACGATGTTGCCAACGGAGGTTGGATCACCTCGAGATTCCAAATTGGATTTTATTTTTGTGAGTTCCGATTTGGACAAGTTTTCTCACAGTTGATTATCGAATAACAAATTCACTAATAGTCTTGGCGGCGGCGATCGCCTGCTCCTTCGTGAGCTTGGCGCCGCGCGGCGAGCCACCGATGGCCTCGCGCCCGCCCCAGCCGCTCGGCTCGAGCTTGGCGAAGACGTTCTTGAGCCCGCCGGGCCCGAAGTACTTCTCTGCCACCTCGATGTCGGGGCAACCGATCGTGACGTTCCCGTTCGTCGCGACGTACGCGACGATGATGGGTGCCACCTCGGCGTACCAGACGTCGAAGCCCCAGGTGGCCGAATCGACCACGGCAACCTTGTCGCTCACCTTGATCACCTCGGCCTTGCGGGCCTCGGTGACGCGATTCGCTTCCTCAGTCTTCGCCGCGAAGAGCAGGGCCTTAGGAGCCCGGCTCATGAGCGCGCGCCAGCGGTCGACGCCGGCGTGGAACGCGGTCGCGTCCTGCGAGGACGACGACATCTGGTTCCAGAGGAGCAGCGTGACGCCCTCCTCCGTCTCCTCGAGCCGCACGCCGATGGGCGCCGTGTCGACCTTGTTAACCAGCGTCGCGAGGGTGCTGATGTCCTTGATCCCGGACGCCTTGACCGGCGGGGGCGCCTTCTCGAACTCGACCGCACGCGACGGGTGTGGGAGGATCCCGCAGAGCGCCGCGATCGCAAAGGTCGCGTCGGCGTCGGCAGCTCCCGTCACCACGAACCGTGGGTCGTCCTTGCGGGACCCGAAGTGGTCGCGGTACGCGCGGAGGGCGACGCCCTCGCGGTGGCTCTCGACGCCGTGATGATCCATCGCCAGGGAACCCAGCGAGGACCCGAAGTGCCCGAACGAGCACTCCACGGGCTCGAAGCCCTCCTGCGACAGCCGGTCAGCCTCTTTCTTGTCCGCCGTCCAGATGATGTTGATAGTGTTCATGGCTGTTCCTTTCTGCTCCTTTTGGAGCTTTTCTTCACCAACACAGCCGTATTGGTGAAGAATTGTTTTGTTAATTGCCAACCTCACACGAGGCCAGCTTTTCAAAGAAATACTTATCTATGAACCAACAACTTTTATAGTCTCCTGGTGTATTATTTGAGTACACCTGTTTAAAACCCATTTGGAACATGTCGCTCGGCACTTTGCCTTACGACTAATAATCCTACGAACCCACCACGCAGTGATGAATTCGAGAAGATGCTCAATTTTTTGGACAGTATGCCTGGCGAAAAAATTGAGCAAATTAATTTCTATTCAGTTGTCAACGAACCCTTACTCTCTCCTCTTTCACAACTCTATCCTCTAAAATAAAGTGTGTGATGAGTGTAAGGACATTTTGAAACACAATATGGTTGGTAAGACCTTGTGTTTCATCGATGTCCTTGCAATCCTCTAATGAATTGCGACAGCGTTTGATGAGGTTGCCTTTGTTGGCATAGTTATCAGGTTGGGGACAGGTTTCAAAGCTGTGCCATACCAGTAACGGTCTCATCTATCTTGAAACGAGATTAAACAAAAGATTATTATCCACCTTGGCCACTCCCGTGGTTTTGGTTAATTCTTCACTCTCTCCTCTAATAGAAAGCGGTGAAGAACAATCTTCAATTTATCTCCGACAATTTAATGAACTTAAGATTTGGTAGCATTTCTGCTTTCCTCATCTTCTGGTATTATCATAGCATAGTGTTGACAACATGTCAATGCTACTGTGACATATCATTTATATTTTAAGCCACTTTATACCCTTATTTTTATTGTATTATTATGAAATATAGATATTTTTGTCACAGAAATTTGACAAATAAATATAATTTTGCTAGGATTAAACAGTAATTAATAAAACAAATATATGATTTACGAAGAACTTTTAACTAAAACTGGTCTCACTCCAGACCAGGCCAAAGTCTATGAAACCCTACTCAAAGGAGGTGTTATGCCGGCCAGTAAAGCCGCTTTGCAGGCTGGTCTCAAGCGTGGTTTAGGTTATAAAGTGATAGAACAGCTGGTGACAATGGGCTTAGTTGAGAAAATTGATAAAAAAGTAGCTCTTTTTGCTCCAAACCACCCAAGCAAGATTAAAGAGATAATCCAGCGTCGTGAAGATGAGCTAAAGACCATAGAGGCTTCCCTCTCCAGCACCTTAGGTATGATGACTTCAGATTACAATCTGACAACAGGTAAACCGAACATCCAATTTTTTGAGGGTTATGCTGGAGCGGCACGAGTTATTGATGATTCACTCACTTCCAAGACACCAGTTTTGAGTTATGTTGATTTTGAGTCAGTAATGAAATACATTCCCGAGTTAAATAAGGAACATTTAGCCAAAAGAATAAAATTGGGCATTGAAAAGAAAACCATTTTGCTTGATTCACCAAAAACTAGAGAGTTGATCAAGGGGTATGACACAACCACCACGAACATTAAATTGATTTCTCATAAAGCTCCCCCTTTCCAAAGTGTCATGTATATTTATGATAACAAGATTTCTTACATCACAATTTCTGACAAAGACATGATTGGTGTGATCATCGAAGATGAAAGGATTACTACCATGCATCGTTACTTATTCGACTACCTGTGGGAGATTACTCCAGAACTTAAAAATCAGTAACACAAAAACAAAAGACCGGCACACTTCGTGTGCCGGTCTTTTTCTATTTTTTTATTCGTAGTCGATTCGCCCGCCCGTACCGAACGGTACGTTCGGGCGGGTATAATTAGTATGATTCGTATATTGGTATGTTCACCCTACCCGGTTGTGAGATTTGGTGTCGTTTTTAAAAAATTGGGTTTATATTTTAACTTGACTATCCAATTAGCAAAACAGACCACAATGTATTATTGCGATCTGCTTAATTAAAAACAATTTTAACACCAAATTCTACAACGGGGTTAGAAGTTATCTACATCATCATAACTATCTCCCTCGTCGTCAAGAAAACCATCCAACAAATCTGGATCCAATTCCTTTTCTTCATCGGAAGCATCAACTTCCTTCGGCTCTTCACCTTCTTCTCCTTCTTCGGAAACAACTTTTTTCTTTTTAATTTCTTTGTCGGCAACTTTTTTGCCTTTAATTGTTTTTGGCATCTGGTTTTTCTTTAAATGTCTTTTAAGATGGTATATTTTTAGCAAGTTTTATTTTGTTTGGCAAGGTGTCAAAACCTACTTTACCTGTGGATAACTTTCTTCCCTTACTGCAAAGGCCGTGAGAGCCGCAGCAATCGCATCATATTCATCATCCTGTGCCTTCTTATCTCCCAATTTTACTAGCTTTTCTACCATAAACATCATTTGGGACTTGTCGCTCTTGCCGTAGCCAGTGACAGCTGTTTTGATTTGCAAAGGTGTAAATTCTCTTACCCGGAGTCCCGCTTTCTTACCTTCGTAAATCAACACCCCGCGCGCTTCCGCTACTTTCATCGCCGTCTTCACATTACTCTCAAAGAAAAGTGTTTCAATGGACATCACTTCTGGCTGGTATTTTTTAATAATTCCTTCCACTCTCTGGCCAAGTAAAAATAATCTTTGACTGTGAAGTTCTTTAGCTAAAGTTTTAAAACTTTAGCTAAAGAACTTCACAGT